>JAAERS010000172.1 GCA_024230095.1 Gammaproteobacteria bacterium
GGCCATGAAAGCGGCAACTGTAGTTACTCAAACAGGGACAAACTCTTGGGACTTGTACGGCGAATTAGACGCCAAGCTTGACTCAATCGGCGCACCTATGGGTCTTGAGCGTAAGATTTTCTTGAACTCAAAAGACTATAACGCTATTGCTTCTGAGCTTGGTTCTAGACAATACCTTAACGGCATCCCCAAGACAGCATATGAGCGCGCCCAAATTCCAGATATCGCATCATTCCGAGCGTTTAAGAATGGTTCTAGCCCTGTTATTGCTGGTAGTGCTGTTACTGGTTTAACCCTTACCGCTCAAGCATCATACACGCCGACGGCAATGGAAGGAGACTTGCCAAAAGATAACCGCGGTATGTCAATTGGTGTATCTGCTGCAACACTTCAAAATGGTGATGTATTTGTTATTGAAGGCGTTGATTCTGTTCACATGATCAGCAAGCAACCAGCAGGTTACCAACAAACCTTCCGTGTTGTTTCTGGTGGTGGCACAGTTAACCCGACTATTTACCCCGCTATTGTTGCAAGTGGCGCATA
>JAAERS010000173.1 GCA_024230095.1 Gammaproteobacteria bacterium
CACCCTATCAAGGGTCGTCACTCAGGTTCTAAAGTTTACATGCAACCTGCTTCAGAAGGTACAGGTATCATCGCCGGTGGCGCGATGCGTGCAGTACTTGAAGTTGCTGGCGTACAGAACGTATTGTCAAAAGCATACGGTTCTACTAACCCAATTAACGTAGTTCGCGCTACTGTTTCTGCCCTAGCGAATATGCATTCGCCAGAAGGCATGGCAGCTAAACGTGGCCTTAGCGTTGATGAAATACTGGGGTAATTCAGCATGTCTAAAACAGTTAAAGTAACACAAGTAAAAAGTTCTATTGGTCGTTTACCGAAACATAGAGCTACATTGAAAGGCCTTGGTTTACGTCGTATCAATCATACAGTTGAGTTAGAAGATACTCCATCTGTACGTGGTATGATCAACAAGGTTTATTACATGGTTAAGGTGGAGGATTAATAATGCATTTAAATACTTTATCCCCTGCACCGGGATCGAAAAAAGCTAAGAAACGCTGCGGTCGTGGTATTGGTTCAGGCATCGGTAAAACTGGTGGTCGTGGTCACAAAGGTCAGAAGTCTCGTTCTGGCGGTAGTGTACGTCCAGGTTTTGAAGGTGGTCAAATGCCATTGAAACAACGTTTACCTAAATTTGGTTTTACTTCACGTAAATCTTTAGTTCGCGCTGAAGTTCGCTTACATGAATTAAACCTCATCACTGGTGATGTTGTTGATATTCACGCTCTTAAAGACGCTGGTCTAATTACACGTAACATCGTAGCTGTTAAAGTTATGTTATCAGGCGAAATTAATCGTCCGATTACTTTACGTGGAATTGCAGTAACTAAAGGCGCACAAGCAGCTATTGAAGCTGCTGGTGGCAAAATAGAGGAATAATACAGATATGGCTACACCAGGAATGGCTACTTCACAAGGTGGTAAAGGCGCAGGCGGTTTGTCTGAGCTAAAACAAAGATTATGGTTTGTATTCGTTGCACTCGTTGTGCTTCGTTTAGGGTCTTTTGTGCCAATCCCTGGTATTGACGCCGCTGTATTAGCTCAGTTCTTTGAACAACAAAAGGGCACCATTGTAGAGATGTTTAACATGTTCTCTGGTGGTGCACTTGAGCGAGCCTCAGTATTGGCACTTGGTATTATGCCGTACATTTCAGCTTCAATTATTATGCAATTGTTAACTGTGGTTCACCCCGCAATGGCAGAGCTTAAAAAAGAAGGTGAAGCAGGACGTCGTAAAATCAGTCAATACACACGCTACGGCACTTTAGTTCTAGCAACAGTACAATCGATAGCGATTGCCAGAAGTTTACCGGATATGATGCAAGGCCTTGTTATTAATGCAGGCTTTGGTTTCTATTTCACCGCAGTAGTTAGTTTAATCACTGGTACCATGTTTTTAATGTGGTTAGGTGAGCAAATTACTGAGCGTGGTATCGGTAATGGTATATCAATTATCATCTTTGCAGGTATTGTTGCTGGCATGCCATCCGCAGTTGGTCAAACAGCTGAAATGGCGCGTCAAGGTGAATTGCACTTATTAGTATTATTGCTAATTGGCGTTGTGGTATTTGCAGTAACTTTCTTAGTAGTATTTGTTGAGCGTGGACAACGACGTATTGTCGTTAATTATGCTAAACGTCAGCAAGGCCGTAAGGTTTTCGCAGCACAAAGTACACATCTACCTTTGAAAGTGAATATGGCTGGTGTTATACCGCCAATCTTTGCCTCAAGCTTAATCTTATTTCCAGGCACGCTTGCGAGCTGGTTTGGTCAAGGTGATG
>JAAERS010000174.1 GCA_024230095.1 Gammaproteobacteria bacterium
ATCGGGATGGGAGATCGTGGTTGCCTATGCCTAGCACCTGTCATCGTGGATAATATAATCGACCCCGAATATCGCCGGCAAATGCTTTAAAACTGGCAATTCACCACCAATCCATGAGGCCGATCAGGGTAAATTCTTTTCGGTTAACTCCTGCTAGTATTCTTGTTATTCAGAAAGCCCAAAATGTATGATGTTGCCATTGTCGGCTATGGTCCAGTTGGTGCCACTTTAGCTGGTTTGCTTGGAAAGCTAGGCTTGAGTGTTGTTGTCTTCGAAAAATCTACCGGTATTTATCCTAAGCCAAGGGCTGTGGGGTTTGACCATGATGCCATGCGATTATTTCAGCGCATCGGTATTAGCAAGGATTTAATTCCGTATGTTGAGCCCTTTCGCGATGAAATTTATATTGATGCCAGCGGTCGGGTTATTCAAAGGCTTGAGCACATTCCCGAGCCCTATCCACTGACTTGGAGTCCTCACTACACGTGTGATCAGCCGAATCTCGAGACGG
>JAAERS010000175.1 GCA_024230095.1 Gammaproteobacteria bacterium
ATGCCATAATTTTGTGCAAAGTCCAATTTATGCCACGCATAATGCTGATAGTTATACCCTCACAGCATTAACTATGGATAGGCTAGGTTGATTGCACGAAGAACGGAACGGGGAAGGATAGGAGTTGGCCATAAGCCTTAGAAAGCAATTTAAATGGTGCTTGCCCTTAGTGGCTTTCATGACACTGAATTTTGTCATGGCCGCCAAATTCGGCTTTAGGTAGGGCCGTAACGTGACTAAAATATGTATTATCTATAAATGACACATATCAATAGATCGTTCTTTTAAATTTAACATATAAATAAGGCCATGACATACTGACTTTATTCTGTCATCAGCAGGTTATATTGACTTAGTAGGGAGCTCCACACGGACATGGGAATCAGTATTATATATGCCGACCGGATAGAGATAAGCCAACCCGAGGCCAATGACTGTATAACGCTACTAACTGCAAAACCCAACCCAACCCCTGTACGGTAGCCGTCTCATCATGCCTAACCGATTTAGCCGCGCACTTAACCTTCGCCACCTACGTGCTTTTGTCGCGGTTGCTGAACATGGCAGTTTTACTCAAGCCGCCAGGCAGTTATCCATATCTCAACCCGCACTGACTATCACCATCAACCAACTCGAAGATTTGTCAGGCACCAAATTATTTGTGAGAACCACTCGCAAGGTATGTTTATCAGCAGGCGGTGAAGACTTTTTACCTTTAGCTCAGAAACTTCTGCAGGATGTAGAAAGCGCCTTTCAGATGCTAAATCGTTCTGCTAGCCAGCGCAATGGAATCATCAACATGGCAATTTTGCCATCTATTGCGATCAAACTAATGCCTAAGGTAATACAGGATTTTAAACAAGAACAACAGGATATCAAGGTCAATCTAAGAGATGACAACGCTCGCGGGGTCTACCATCAAGTACGCTCCAACAAGGCTGACTTTGGTATTTGCAACCATTGGGAAGACGCTGCAGACCTGCATTTTACGCCTTTGTTCTTTGATAGAGTTGGCGTCGTTTGCCTGCCCAATCACGATCTTTCGCAAAAACAAGGGCCCATTGAATGGCAGGAAATTGAAGGTTTGAATTTTGCCAACATGTCTCAAGATACAGGCGTCAACGCCCTCATTAATCAAGCACATGGTCTGCCTGAATCGGTCTATACCCCTGAATATGAAGTACTAACCATGGCCGCACTAGCAGGCATCATTGAAGCAGACTTGGCTATTACCGCACTACCTGCCATTGCCGTACCACGCTTGACTGACTGTGCGCTAGTGTATCGCGAGCTAATCGAACCCGTTGTTGATCGCCAAGTCTTTATCATTACTCGCAAAGACCAAGCTTTGGGGCCATCAGCAAAGCTATTATTTGACCTATTAATTACCCACTTTGCTGGCCGTCGCTTATGGCTAGAAAATGGTGTAGCTCAATCAAGTACGGAACAATGCGAACTTAATAGTGCCTAGGCCAACCACCCAATACTGCCAACCCATCATTTACACCCTCTAGTTATTAGCTTAACCTGGGCGCTTATTGAGCTTTAGAAGTTTCAATTGCTTTTATTTTTTTGTCTAATCATGGCCGGAGAGACCGTTGTTTAATACACGACTCAAGCAATTTCAGGCGCGCCTAGCCCAACAGGAAATCGATGTTGCTTTGATAACCGATGATGACAACATCTACTATTTGACAGGTTATTATGACTATCTGCATATGGAGTTCGGGAGGCCTACCATTCTAGTGGTGTCCGCCCAGGGGGACAGTCTTTTAATTACTCCAGAGATTGATCTAGTCATGGCAAAAACGGCAGCACAAGTGGATCGCATTGCTGCTTGGAACGATGGCGCCGGCAAAGAATGGCGCCAAGAACTACCCGCTATATTGTGCCCAACCCAATGCGTAGCCGTCGAACCCGAGCACATGCCACCAAGGGTGAGCCATTATATTAATAATTTGGTAATCGACAAAAAAACCGTTAGTGCTACGCCAATTTTGGCCAATATGCGCATGATTAAGAGCGAGCAAGAATTACAGTTGGCTCGGCATGCCGGCCAAGTTGCTACGGCCATGATGGCAGCCGGCAGAAACGCCATTGCCGATGGCGTAGCTGAGTATGAGGTGGCACTTGCCACCTCGGCGGCAGGCACCCGTAAAGCCGCGGAGTTGTTAGCCAAACATTATGCCGACACAGACATGTCACCCAATACCCATTTTCTGCAGATCATGGCATCTGGACAGGAAATCACCAAAACCCATCACCGTGCCACAACACGCACAATGCGCCATGGCGAACCTGTATTCTTGTGCTTTTGTGGCATGACCAACTTTCATCGTTTCAAGTTGGGCTTCGACCGCACCTTTTGGATCGGTGACATTGTCGACCCAAATCAAGCAACTGTTTATGAAGTTGCTTTAGCAAGCCAGCAAGCAGCTTTAAAAGCACTGCGCCCTGGCATTACAGCCGAGAGTGTTCATACAGCCTATGCTGAGGTTATTCAGGATGCTGGCTACGACTACCCTTTTCGTTGTGGCCGAGCCACAGGGTTTAGCTTTTTAGAACAGCCTCAATTAGTCACCGGTGACACGACCATTTTGCAACCGGGCATGGTGTTCGCCGTGGATGGCTCCGTGGCCACAGACAGTTTCCGGGCGCAAGTTGGAGATAGCTTTATCATTACGGAAGATGGTTACGAACAGCTAACACAGCACCCCAAAAATCTAGCGGATATCATCATCTAAAGGCAGCCATTAAATGGCCTAGGCTCCAAGGCTAATGCCCTTTTTCCAAGTCCTAATGGCTTCCTGGTTTAGGGTAACGACTATTGGTTTCCAATACATTGAGATCCAAGTGGTTGCGCATATAACGTTGCTGAGCATCAGTTTGAGGCTGATAATCCCATGAGGTAAAGCGGCCCTTACGATTAGCTCTATCTACTAAAGCACGGCAGCGCTGGCTTTCTTTGACCTTGGCCGTGAACTGGGCCATATCCCAATTTTGCTGCACATCAAGGGTGTATTGAGCTACCATATTGGCATACTCTGGAAGCGCTGCCAGATTTCGCAGCTCCAATGGGTCCTCACGCAGATTAAATAGTTGTAAAGGGTCCACATCACTATAGTTGAACTTATAATCGCCCTGGCGAATCATCAGCAAGGGGCCAATGGAACCTTCAGCGCAGTATTCGGCATAGGTAACCCTTTCCGGTTCTGCCTTACCCGCAGCCAGACTAACAAAGCTTTGGCCATCAATATCACAGGCAAGATCCGTAGGGTCCCCACCTGCCAACTCAATTAAGGACGGCAAGATATCACAATTACTCACGGGGGTATTAACCTCCCCAGCCTGAAATTGTTGTGGCGCTGTCACCACCAGAGGGATGCGACTGGAGTACTCAAAGAACGACATCTTGTACCACATACCCCGCTCGCCAAGCATATCACCATGGTCCGAGCAGAGCATGATTTGGGTATTGTCAGCTAGATCCGTTTGTTCCAAGACGGCCAGTATCTCGCCAATCTTATCATCTAAATAACTGATATTAGCGAAGTAGGCATGACGAGCCCGGCGCACATCTTCTTCACTGACATCAAACTGTGTGTAATCCACGGCATCATACAAACGTTGTGAATGGGGGTCTTGGTTGTCATAACCCAAATCTGGCACCTTGGGCAAAGGGATTTGTTGATGCTCGTACAAGTCCCAGTATGCCTTGCGCGATACATAGGGGTCATGGGGATGGGTAAAACTGACACACAAACAAAATGGGCGTGAGTCAAGGCGGCGTGCATATTGATATAGCTTGAGTTGAGCGTTGTAGGCCACCTCGTCATCAAATTCCAATTGATTACTAATTTCAGCAATACCCGCCGTAGTTACAGAACTTAGATTGTGATACCACCAGTCTACCCGCTGTAATGGATTTTCCCAGTCAGGTGTCCAGCCAAAGTCTGCTGGATAAATATCAGTGGTAAGGCGTTCCTCAAAACCATGCAATTGGTCCGCTCCCACAAAGTGCATTTTGCCACTGAGAGCGGTTTGATAGCCCATATCACGCAGGTAATGGGCAAAGCTTGGCGTGGTAGATTTAAATTCTGCGGCATTATCATAGATACCGTTTCGTGACGGCAATTGCCCAGTCATAAAGCTACCACGTGAAGGCGTGCACAAAGGGCTAGGCGTGTAACAATTGTTGAATTTCACGCCCTTATCAATAAGCTTGCGCATATTGGGGATATGCAAATGGTCGATCATGTCTGGGTCAAAAAGAGGCCCTGTCATTTGATCGACCATGAGTATGAGAAAGTTGGGTTGCATAGCATTCTACCTATTAGTCTTAGAGGGTCTAAATGATTGCTCGGACTCCTGCCCCAAATGGTATTGTCAACAAACTTCCACTATGACTTAGCCACTGACGCGTCTAACATAGGTCGCTGGGCTTGTCCTTGACGCTGGCGTGTCTGCCACTGTTCATCCAACCAATAGCTGGCGGCCTCATCTTTTTGTGGGGGCTTACCTAGAATCATGTCAGCGGCTTTTTCTGCCACCATGATTGTTGGTGCGTTTAAATTGCCGTTAGGTATGGTTGGGAAAATGGACGAGTCCACAACGCGCAAGTTATCAATACCTCGCACTCGGCACTGCTCATCCAATACGGCCATAGGGTCTTCATCCGTGCCTAATTTGCAGGTGCAGGATGGGTGGTAAGCACTTTCCACGTTGGCCTTGACCCAGGCATCAATGGCATCATCACTATGGACATCCTTACCCGGCTGAATTTCTTCGCCTTTAAAGTTATCTAACGCTGGCTGATTAAGTATCTCTCGAGTAAGACGAATGGTATCTCGCCAATCCTGCTTGTCCTGCTCTGTACTTATGTAGTTAAACAGAATCTCAGGCGCATCACCGGCTTGGGGACTAACAATGTGCACATGCCCGCGACTTTGGGGCTTATTGGGGCCCACATGTACCTGATAACCGTGCCCATCAAAGGCAGCTTGCCCATCATAGCGCATGGCAGCAGGCAAAAAATGGTATTGAATATTGGGCCAAGCCAAGCCTGCCCGCGAGCGAATAAACCCACAAGACTCAAAGTGGTTGGTGGCACCCAATCCATCGCGGCGTAATACCCAGCGTGCGCCAATGAGGAACATATTCCAGTAATCCAGTTTGCTATTAAGCGAAATCGGTTGCTGGCAACGATATTGAAAATAAACTTCCAGATGGTCCTGCAGGTTCTTACCCACACCCGGTAGATGTTGCACCGTGTCGACACCCGCCTGCTGCAACACGGCTTGATCACCAATACCAGACACTTGTAAGAGTTGTGGAGAGCCCACCGATCCCGCACTAAGAATCACCTCCTGGCGGGCATTTGCAGTATGTAACTGGCCACCTTGGCTAAAGCTAACGCCGACTGCACGCTGACTCTGCAAAAGCACCTTTTCTACTTGCACCTTGCGCAAAATTGTCAGGTTACGACGTCCGCCAAGACCAGTTAAATGCGCTCTGGAGGTGCTATCTCGCACGCCACCATCAACGGTCATTTGCATGGTGCCAAAACCTTCTTGTTGATAACCATTATAATCGGCTGTATAGGGGTAGCCTGCTTCTTGCCCGGCATCAATAAAGGCCTGATACAAGGGGTTTAATTGCATGTCATTGCCCGTGCACGTACCTACAGGCCCTTTATCACCGCGGTAGCTATCCCCCCCTTTAGACCAGGTTTCGGCTTTGCGAAAATAAGGCAAACAGTCCGCATAACCCCAACTGCTCAAGCCTAGGTCGCGCCACTGCTCATAGTCCATGGCATGACCACGTACATATACCATGCCATTAATAGAAGATGAACCACCCATCACCTTACCGCGTGGACAATGCATTTCACGCCCATCTAAACCAGCCTCGGGCTGACTGTGAAACTGCCAAGCATACTTTTCCGTATTCATTGGATACGACAAGGCGGTCGGCATTTTAATAAAAATGCTGGCATCCCTGCCACCAGCTTCTAACAATAACACCTGATGCTCACCCGACTCACTTAATCGATTGGCCAGCACACAACCAGCTGACCCGGCACCAACAATAATGTAATCGTAATCCTTTACCATAACTACCTCTGAACATGAGAAACAGCTTTAGCACCATGGCAATCAAGCTATCCAACTAAATTTATTTAGAACAAGCATTCAATAAAAACTGAGTCTCTACTAAATAAACCTCTGTGTCAATCCCATTGCGCCTGAGATACCTGCCTATTAATTCAACGGCTATTCAATCAACAATTGACACTTTTACATGGCCCATGGCAGTATCATCGTGTTATCGAAGGACTATTCAATAAAAAACAACTGACAAGGGATCCATATGCCTAAACTAGGTATGTCTGAAATTCGCCGTCCACAGCTTATCCGCGCCACTATGAGAGTTATTCATGAGGTAGGCTTACCCAACGCCACGGTAGCTATGATTGGCCGTAAAGCGGGCATTTCGCCAAGCATTATTAACCACTATTTTGGCGGTAAGAGTGGCCTGCTTGAAGCCACCATGCGCTCGGTTTTGAAAGATCTGTCTATAGCGGTTGTTAGTCGTTTACAGAAAGTGGATAAGGGCGATATCGCTGGCCGTATCGAAGCCATAGTCGGCGGTAATTTCGATCACAAACAGGTTGACCCTATGGTGGTCAAAACATGGTTAGCGTTTTGGGCCCAAGCGATGCACGACAAGGCTTTATTTCGCTTGCAGCGCGTCAATGAACAAAGATTGCTTTCTCACCTGCGCATCGAATTGAAACGGGTTGTCCCAGAGCATGAAGCCCTGTTTCTGGCTACCACCATTGCGGCTCTTATTGATGGCATTTGGTTACGAGGTGCTCTCAACCCGCAAGGCATCAATAGCCAATTGGCGCAGCAAACTATTCAGGATTACTTGATAAGTAAAAATATCATTCATTTAGCCAAGCAACGCCAAAGCGAACAAAAGGCAGGCCATTAGCTTCATCCAAAGCTAATGGCCACAATAGAAACGAATGATGCAGCCAAACCAATGACTACTTTCTCGTGGCTTAGTTACAGCGGCCACCCTCTCTACTTCCATGACCGAAAATCAGAGTATTAAAGCACGCCATAGTGGCGGATGAATTGCATAATTTCAGCTAAACCATGGTGCTCTTTTAGATTGCTAAATACCCATGGTTTTTCAGGCCGCATACGGTTAGTGTCGGCTTCCATAACGTTTAAATCAGCGCCCACGTAAGGTGCCAAATCAATCTTATTGATCACCAACAAGTCAGATTTAGTGATGCCTGGCCCACCTTTACGAGGAATTTTTTCACCTTCAGCTACATCAATCACATAGATGGTTAAGTCCGCCAATTCGGGGCTAAAGGTGGCACTGAGGTTATCACCACCACTTTCAACGAACACAATATCTAGGTTCTGGTGACGTTGAGCCAAGGTTTCCACGGCAGCTAGGTTCATTGAGGCGTCTTCACGGATAGCCGTATGTGGGCAACCCCCCGTTTCAACCCCAATAATCCGATCTTCACTTAACGCCGCAGCACGCACTAATATCTTCGCGTCTTCTTGAGTGTATATGTCATTAGTGACCACAGCCAAGTTATATTCATCACGCATGGTTTTGCACAAGGCTTCCAGCAAGGCTGTTTTGCCTGAACCTACAGGACCACCTACCCCAATACGTAACGGTGACTTATATTCTCTCACTCTTAACTCCTAAATAAACGCGTATATTGAATTTCATGATTACTACTGGCAATAGCTAGGGCGGTGGCACTGCTACTAGCCTGATGATAGCTAACATGTCTGGCATCCTGCACGGCTTGTTCCAGTGCGGGCACCATACGTTGCAAAATTTGCTGACCTTGGGTCTGGCCCAAAGGTATCAGCTTGACGCCAGCCATGACTGCATTTTCCAGCCAACTCCATACATACCCACGGCCCAGGTCGGCGACTTGAATACGCCATTGCACACCCGCTAGTGCCAATCCAATAATTTGACTCCGTGCCATTGCTGCCTGCATTTCACACGGGATAGTAATACCTAGATTAGGCAACAAGCGCGCTAAAGCAGCACCGCGAAAATTTTCTTCAAGGCGCAGCTCTTTGGTTTCGCGCCATGCCATGAGACGTTGGCTAATATCTTCTAGCTCGGACCAGGCTTGTTGTTCGATTGCCGCATAGGCCCCATTGAGCATGGGTAATTCCAAGGAACCAATGCTCAATTGCAGTTGCGAAACGAGCCATTGCTCAAATGCTAACTCATTGTCAACCCAACCAGCTTCTATGGCCCACTCCAGCCCTTGTGAATAGGCAAATGCGCCCACTGGCAAGGAGGGGCTCACCAGTTGAAACAGGCGATATATCTGGCTCGCTTGAGGCGCTTGCTCAGTGTGTGTGCTGTGAGTGTGCACTATAAGCTCCAGCTTCAGGCTCAAAACCCAATGTTTCAACACTCACTTGACCACCCAAACCCACCACCATTTCATCCAACACATGATCATGCTGGTAACTAATAAACAAGCTGTTAATTTCTATGGCTGTATGGCGATTACCCAAGTGATAGCAAATACGGGCTCTTAACAAAGCATCATCACTACGTACTACTGACAGGATTTCTGGCGCCGCCACAACCCGCACTTGAGTGCCACAGTCACCACATAGGACATCCCCATGTCGCAGGACCTCACCCCTTGGTAAATCCAAAGCGGCTTCATGACCATCACTGAGGGTGACCCGTTGGCGACTTTTTACGCGTTGATCAAAAGGCAAACTTAAGTGAATTTGAACTGTTGCATCGGGATCAAGTTTTTTATGTAACTTCAGCATCATGAACCTCAAAATAAAAAGTAACGTTGCGCCATAGGCAATTCAGTGGCCGGTTCACAAGACAAGGCCACACCATCAGCTTTGACCACATAAGTTTGTGGGTCCACCTCAATGTTAGGTTGCCAGTCATTGTGGATCATGCTGCTTTTAGTCAGTGCACGACAGCCTTTTACGTAGCCAACTAACGACCCCAATTGCAGCTTTTCGGCCAACCCATTGTTTGCCGCCACAGTGGGCAGGAAAATCATACTGGTGCTTTGGGATGCGGCACCCAAACTGCCAAACATGGGCCGATAGTGCACGGGCTGCGGTGTGGGAATAGAGGCATTGGGGTCACCCATGGGTGCCATAGCGATCATGCCTCCCTTGATGATTAAACTAGGTTTAGTGC
>JAAERS010000176.1 GCA_024230095.1 Gammaproteobacteria bacterium
AGCAAAAATAATGTTGGCGCCCTTGCCACCCAACTCCAAGGCGACGCGTTTTACCGTATCAGCGGCATTCTTGGAAATGGCAACACCAGCTCGGGTCGATCCAGTGAAAGACACCATATCAACACCAGCGTGGCCAGTCATAGCGTTACCCACACCCATACCATCGCCATTTATCATATTGTAGACGCCCGCTGGAAAGCCTGCCTCATGCATTATCTCAGAAAACAACAAGCCCGAAAGAGGGGCCACTTCTGACGGTTTCAAAACCATGGTACAACCGGCTGCTAAGGCGGCCACAACCTTTAGCACCACCTGATTCATGGGCCAATTCCATGGCGTAATTAAAGCGCACACACCAACAGGCTCATAAATTAAACGATCATTAGGGAAGCGCTCGCTAAACGCTTGTTCAAACTCAAAGTCCCTTAATGACTGCATTAACCCCTTGGTATGCCAACTGCCCGACTCCGACTGTGAAGTACTGGCCATATCTATGGGGGCACCCATTTCCATACTAATGGCTTTGCCCATCTCTTCATTGCGTGCTACATAGATATCGAGTAACTTTTCTATTAATGCCATACGCTCTGCTTTACTTGTCTGGCTCCAGCTATCAAAAGCTTCACCTGCCGCTGCTACGGCTATATCGACATCAGCCGCTGAGCCCAAGGAAATAACATCAATGACTTGTTCTGTTGACGGGTTGATTACATCAAAATCATTGCTAATAACCGGTGCCACCCAGGCTCCATTAATGTAAAAATTCTTACTGTTAGACATTTCGGTTTCTCTAAAACAGGCTTTTAATAGCCATTATGGTAATGTTCGTGGAATTTAAATTAGCGATAAACTTCCTGCTTATATAGGGCATTTATACTAATTGTTCAATATATTGCACAATACAGATTTGGCAAATATTGGTCAAGGCATTTGCCTAATTGGCACTAGCACTTTACTCTACCTCCTGCTCTTATAAAAATAATTAGTTTTTGATCATTACAGAGCAACATAACAATAATAATTCCTGAGTATATTAGAGCGTGCGGAGTTTGTACCAACGGTATTATTCAGACAAGAAGACAACGGGAAAAAATTAATGCCAAACCAATCTTATGATGTGGTGATTGTTGGTGGCGGTTCGGCAGGCATTGCTGCTGCGGCCAGCATACTTAAACGCACCAAGAATTTATCAATAGCTATTATTGAACCCTCACGCACCCATTCATACCAGCCAGGCTGGACCCTCGTTGGTGCGGGTATATTTCAACCAGAAGAAACCATCCGTCCCATGGCCAAGGTATTGCCAAGCAACACCACATGGATAGAAAAGGGCGCAACAGGTTTTCAGCCCCACCAAAATATGGTGGAACTGAGCGATGGTAATTTGGTCAAGTACAGCGCGCTGGTGGTAGCCGCCGGTTTAAAACTAGACTTTGCTGCTATTGAGGGGTTAGAAGACACCTTAGGCGCTAACGGGGTCACCTCCAATTACCGTTACGAACTGGCTCCCTACACATGGGAATTAACACGTAACTTAAAATCCGGCACAGCCCTGTTCACTCAGCCTATCATGCCTATCAAGTGCGCCGGCGCTCCGCAAAAAGTCATATATATGGCAAGCGACTGGTGGCAACAAAAGGGAGCCCTAAACAAGCTCAATATTCAGTTCCACAATGCCGGCGCTATGCTTTTTGGTGTACCTAGTTTTGTACCACCTTTGATGGAAAAAATTAATGACTATGGCATCGATCTCAATCTAAATAGCCAATTAGTTAAGGTGGATGGTGCAAAACAAACAGCCCTCTTTAATCAACTGCAAGATGGCAAGATAGTCGGGCAATTAGAGCGCCAATTTGATATGTTGCATGTTTGTCCACCCCAAACGGGCCATGACTTCATGCAGAATCAATCTATCACCAACGCAGATGGTTGGTTAGAAGTGGATCCAGAAACACTGCAAAATCCAGACTATGCGAATATCTTTGGCTTGGGTGATTGTATCAATACCAGCAACGCCAAAACAGCGGCAGCCGCCCGCAAACAGGCACCGGTGGTAGCAGAAAACCTGCTGGCTTATTTACATCATCAGCCCCTGTCTGCTGGTTACGATGGCTACGGCTCTTGCCCATTGACCGTTTCTAGAAGCCATATTCTGCTCGCCGAGTTTGGCTATGGAGGCAAATTGCTGCCCACCTTTCCCAAGTGGCTTTTAGAAGCTACCAAACCCAGTCGCCTTTCCTGGTGGTTAAAGGCATCCGCCATGCCATCGGTGTACTGGCATTTAATGTTAAAGGGTCGCGAGTGGCTGGCCAAACCTAAAATTCGAACCTAATTTACCCATAGAATTTTATATCTAATAACTACTTTGTTGAATTGCAGCTTTGGCCAATGGTATGCTGCTTTCAACAAGGGAGCAAAGCATGATTGATAGTCCTTTTCTTATTGTTGTTAGTGGGTTGCCCGCCAGTGGCAAGTCGACATTGGCCCGCCAGTTGCACAAAGCCTTGCAGCTGCCTCTGTTAGACAAGGATGATATCCAAGCACCTTTTGTCAACCATCTCAACCCTAGCACTTTGGAACAAAAACGACTACTGAGCACTAGCGCCGACGAGGCATTGTTAACCCTAGCAAAGAAGTTGCATCAAGGCATTGTGTGCTCTTTTTGGCATCATCCCGGTTCCACCATTGCACCGGGCACGCCCGCACAATGGATGCGTTTGATAACCGGTAAAGTACTGGAAATATACTGTCACTGCAGTGCTGCCACCGCCTTAGAACGTTTGACCATTCGCCAGCAAATAGCCGCCATCGGAGAAGCAGTAAAATCCCCACCCGCAGGTGCCCTAGCAGAGTACAATATTCAGATAGATTTGGGCCCCTTGGGATTAACTGATTCAATAACTGTGGACACAGAGCAACCGGTCAACCTGCAACACCTCATACCCAAGATTCGTCAATTTCTTGAAACACACTAACATTTTAACAAGTAACCATAATAACAAGGAGCGTTTATGCCCACTCAATACAATCGAATTGCTGTTTTATTGCACTGGTTATCGGCCATACTCATATTTGTACTATTGTTCTCCGGGAGCCAGTTATTAGAACCCGTGCCCAATAGTGACCCAGGCAAGATTGGCGTTTTACAGGGCCATGCCACCTTAGGTGTGCTGACTGGTATTTTAGTGTTAGTGCGCTTGATTAATTTAAAAATGCGCGGCAAACCGGCTGATGCCAGCCCGGCCGGAACATTCAGGGCTCGCGCGGCCAGTATTGGTCATAAATTATTGTATATTTTAGTGTTGGCCGTTGTCGGCAGTGGCATGGGCATCGCACAGAATATTGATTTACAGGCTGTGATTGCCGGCGAAGCCATGTTACCAGAATTTTTTGAGCATTCAGGTGCTAGGGGTTTGCATGGCATTTTAACCAAGTTACTAGCACTAACCATATTGGGCCATATTGTCGCCGCCTTGCATCATCAATTTGTATTGAAGGATGGGTTATTAACTCGCATGCGCTGGAAGCGCATGGACTAATCGTCGGCGTATGGGGTCAAGGCCATGCTTTGACCCTCGTTAACCTCTAACACGCGGCTGTTACAGATATCTCTACTAATAACTCAGGGCGTGCCATGGCAGCCTGCACACAGGCACGTGCAGGCGCATGCCCCATTGGCACCCAATCATTCCACACAGCATTCAACGCCGCAAAATCGGCCATATCTTTCAGGTAAATGGTAGCACTGAGCATGCGGGAACGATCACTACCAACACTTTCTAGCAACTCTTCTACCTTTGCCAGCATGGTTTGAGTTTGCTCTGTGATATCGGCATTGGCGTCTGCTGCAACTTGACCACACAAGTAGGCCACATTGTTGTATACCACCACTTTACTGGTGCGTTCGCTAGTTTGATGGCGTCCAATATTCATTTCAAGATTCTCTCACAAAAAGTGGATACTACTCCTTCGTCTGGTTGCTGACAAGAGTCATTGACCCAGCTTTAATTGAATGGCAAAGTGCCTGTCTTGAATCAATATCTAGCAAGGCCATGCATGTCATTACTATTTTCGCCATTTAGCATCAAGTCCATCACTTTTCGCAACCGTATTGGGGCGGCGCCCATGTGCCAGTATCAAGCCACCGATGGCTTAGTGAGTGACTGGCACCAAGCCCATATAGGCGCCCTGGCTATGGGCGGTGCAGGTTTGATTATTATGGAAGCCACTGCCGTACGTGCCGATGGGCGCATCACACCGGGCTGCCCAGGTCTATGGAACGAACAACAAATTGAGGCCTTTAGACCGGTACTTAAATTTGCCCAATCACAAGGCTGCGTAATGGGCATTCAGCTCGCCCACGCTGGGCGCAAAGCTAGCGCTGAAATTCCTTGGATTAGTGGTACGCACCTCACTGACGCAGAGGGTGGTTGGCCCACTATCAGCCCAAGCCCTGAGGCTTTTGATAACGATGGCAAACGTTTGTGGAAAGCTCCTAAAGCCATGACCATAACCGATATCAAAGATATTCAAACAGCCTTTGTACAAGCCAGTCAAAGAGCACTAAAAGCAGGCTTTGAATACATAGAAATCCATGCCGCCCATGGTTACCTTTTGCATTCTTTCTTGTCACCATTGGTCAATAAACGTGACGACCAATATGGTGGTACTCTAGCCAACCGAGCACGTATGTTGTTAGAGACAGTGCAAGCCGTTCAGACGGCATGGCCATCTGATCTACCATTAGGTGTGCGCCTTTCTATGACCGACTGGATTGAGCAAGGGTTGCAAGTTGAAGATCTTGTAGAAGTTGCCAAATGGTTGCACGAACTGGGCGTTGATATCGTTGACTGCACCACAGGTGGCGCCACTCCAGACTCTCGTTCATCTATCAATTCTGGCATTGCCCAGCAACCTGACATGGCAGGTCAAGTGCGAAAGCAAGTAGGTATAATGACCCAAGCTGTGGGCGAAATTACCGACGCTCAGCAAGCCGAAGATATACTTCAGTCCGGCAAAGCGGACATGGTTTTATTAGCCCGTCAGTTGTTACGCGACCCATACTGGCCACGTCATGCTGCCAAACAACTAGGCGATGATGTAGCCAGTTTAATGCCACCTTTACATAAGCTTTTTATTGGTAAGAACCCTTAGCCCTAACAACACCTATTCCCAGGCCCGTATAGCCTTCTCTGACAGGGAGAATCAATGTTAGCGTACTCACGAGTCATGCTGATGATTATCCTAGAAAAGCCGCTATAATTGGGCCAATTTGGGGCCGATCAGGTTACCAAAATAATGCCCTTGGAGCCTAAAAATGCCGACTCCAGCAGCACACAAAGGAAATTGCCATGTCAATGCAACAAACCAGAAGTAGTGAAGGCTCCCTGTTTAATCGTTCAATCAGCCGCCTTAAAGAGTTATGGCAAAGTTTTCCCCTGACCAGTGGTGACGAGACAACACAATATCTTGCCAATCAGGATCTGGATGGTTCCAGCATTGATGTGTTACGAGGAGAGATGCATTTTTGCCTCAACAAGTCTGTTGGCGAAATGGCTACTCGCAAGCAAGCCGTACAAATTGCGCGCCAGTATCTAGAGCTAACAGAGCTAGGCAAAGAACGCTTTCTTACTTTATTAGCCGAAGATTTCGATCTTGACTACGTCTACGTCAAGGCCACTATCGACCAGTGGAAGCCCGACCCAGACAGCACCAATAAGCTGCGCCAAGTGCTAGAATCACCTCGTTTGACCCTGTTACGCCAATTTAACGAACTACCTGATGGAATTAAATTTTTGGTAAACATGCGCGCGGACTTGCTGGCGATAAAAGACAAGAGCCCCGCCCTAAAGGGTATGCAACAAGAATTAAAACAATTATTACACGCCTGGTTCGATTTAGGTTTTCTGCAATTAGAAAAAATTACTTGGGACTCTCCCACATCCTTACTGGAAAAACTGATCGCCTATGAAGCGGTGCATGCTATTAATGGCTGGAGCGACTTAAAAAACCGCCTCTCTAGCGACCGCTGCTGTTATGCTTTCTTTCACCCACAAATGCCGGATGAACCATTAATATTTATCGAAGTGGCGTTAACCCAAGGTCTAGCAGGCGAAATGGCACCCCTGCTAGATGTGGACGCCCCCCTTCTGGATACGGATACCGCCGACACCGCTATTTTCTATTCCATCTCTAATACTCAACGTGGCTTAGCGGGCATTAGCTTTGGTAATTTTTTGATAAAAAATGTGGTCGGACAATTACTGCAACAATTCCCTCATTTGACTCAGTTTTCTACCTTATCCCCCATACCGGGTTTTACCAAATGGCTAACTGCCAACCCTGATAAGGCTCTTGAACTATTAACTGAAGAACAGCGCCAGCAACTCAAAGTCCATGCTGAAGAACAAGGCATCACCCCTAATCTGGGAGCCATGTTAGCTGCCGACTGGGCAGACAATCCAGCCCTAAGTGATTGGTTGGAAAAGCCTACAAAACAGCTGATTGGCCATTACTTAATACAAGAAAAGCGCGGTCAGGGCGCTCTTGATCCGGTTGCCAACTTCCACCTTAGCAACGGTTCTACAGCCGCTCGCCTCAACTGGCGGGCCAACTTGAGCAAACGAGGCATTAAAGAATCCGGCTCAGTAATGATTAACTATGTTTATGCATTGGACAAAATAGAGGACAACTGCGTCGCCTATGTAGAACAGGGCGAAATTGCCAACGACCTATAACTATTTGCATCTGCACAGAAAGTTTACTGTGCAAGATGTTGAGGTATGGGGCCAGTTTGGCGCCCACCTAAACACTGTGATAATTGACTCCAGGTAGCACACACAGCATCTCATACAATAAGCCCGCCGCTGTTACGGAGGTAGCACGAGTCTGATCAAAAGGAGGGCTCACCTCCACTAGATCACAACCCACTATGTCCAGGCCTCGACATCCACGCACAATTTCAATGCCTTGGGGCACGCTCAAACCACCTATCTCCGCGGTACCGGTCCCCGGCGCATAGGCTGGATCTAAGCCATCAATATCAAAGGAAATGTACACGGGCCCACCTTGGACCTTTGCCCTTACTTCGGCCATTAGGGGTACTAAGGACTTATGCCAGCACTCTTCCGCTTGCACGACCCGAAAACCTTGCCGCTTCCCCCATGCGTATTCGTCAACACTATATCCTGTGCCGCGCAGACCAATCTGCACTACACGCTGGCAGTCCAGTAAACCTTCTTCTACGGCCCGACGAAAAGGCGTGCCGTGGGCGATGGCTTCGCCGAACATGTGTTCATTCATATCCGCATGCGCATCCACATGAATCACCCCCACTGGTCCATGCTTACGAGCTATAGCACGGAGAATAGGCAAACTAACGGTATGGTCTCCACCAATACTCACAGGTAAGATGTCAGCGTTAAGCACATCATCATAAAACTGCTCAATAATACAGATGCTCTTTTGCAGGTTAAAGGTATTGATTGGTACGTCGCCAATATCAGCAATCGTGAGGCTGTTAAATGGGTCTGCCCCAGTTGATACGTTTAGGGGGCGTAACATGCGGCTTTCATCCCGAATCTCTCTTGGCGCCAAGCGCGCACCTGGGCGGTTGGAG
>JAAERS010000177.1 GCA_024230095.1 Gammaproteobacteria bacterium
AGTGCTAACGGGTGATCACATTGTTGATGCTCGCGCTAGCCTTGGCGAAATGGGCATGGCAGAAGTAAACATTGTTCTTGATAGTTCAGGCGGCAAAATCATGTCTGAGTTCTCTCGTCACAATGTCGGCAAGCCAATGGCAACCTCATACAACGAATACAGCCGTGATAGCGCGGGTAACACAGAGCAAAGTAACCAAATCATCAGTGTGGCGACGATTCAAAGTCAGCTAGGTAGCCGTTTTAGAATCACAGGCTCTGGCTCACTTCAAGAATCTCAAGAGCTTGCTCTACTTCTACGCGCAGGCTCATTAACGGCGCCTGTCACTATCGTTGAAGAGCGTACTATTGGCCCGACACTGGGTGCTGAGAATATTCAAAATGGTTTTGCTGCTTTAGGTCTTGGTCTTGGCTTAACTCTACTGTTTATGGCGGTTTGGTATCGTCGTTTAGGTTGGGTGGCTAACATTGCCCTTGTTGGCAACATGGTGATGCTGTTTGGTCTACTTGCGCTTATTCCGGGTGCGGTTCTTACTCTTCCGGGTATTGCAGGTTTAGTACTGACCGTAGGTATGGCGGTTGATACCAACGTTCTAATATTTGAACGTATTAAAGATAAACAAAAAGAAGGTCGAACATTAGCGCAAGCAATTGATAGAGGCTTTAGTAGTGCGTTTGGTACGATTTTCGATGCCAACTTCACCACAATGATTACCGCGGTGGTTCTTTACACTATTGGTAACGGCCCTATTCAAGGTTTTGCATTAACTCTAGGCTTAGGTCTATTAACCAGTATGTTCACCGGCATCTTCGCTTCACGTGCC
>JAAERS010000178.1 GCA_024230095.1 Gammaproteobacteria bacterium
GTTGCTTGCGCCAGTGTTACTAGTGGGTCGGAATCCAAAGTCGCGACAACCGTTTTACCTGAAGAATCGGTGAGCAACTGACCTGAAGGCAATTCAATTGGCGCACCATTTTTAGTTCCTATACCTAATAAACTGATACGCCATTTAGTGCCTTTAACACGACTCATCACTTTATCGAGCTGTTGGTTTGATATTCCATCAGTCAAAACAACAATATCACCTTGTTGATGGCCTGATTTGGTCATCATCTCAATACTTTGCTCAACCGCAGCTAACAAGTTACTGCCTTTCCCTTGATAGGGCATGATTTCTGGCGATAGGTTAGTGATTAAGTTATTGAGCGTTTGGCTATCCTCAGTTAACGGGCTCACTAAGTAACTGTCAGCGCCATAAGCAACTAAACCCGTCATGCCTTCTTTCCAATAGGGCAGTAGATCTTTCGCTTTGTATTTCTCCTGGGTTAGGCGATTTGGTTTTACGTCGGTCGCATACACTGAGCGAGACATATCCATCACCAGTACTCGTGCCCCAGAGAGCTGAAAACTCGGCGAGTCTTTATAACCAAAACTTGGGCCGGCGAGGGCGATAGTCACACATAACCATGCTAAAACCAGCCCAAGCGTAAAGCCATTGCCTTGTGTCTTTTGAGTCATTCCCAATTGCTTAGCAATGTGCGGGGCAATCAACCCTGTTGTGTTTTTGTTTTTACGTTGGATCAGCACCAATACCCCAAGAGGGATAAGGGCTAAAAACCACAGTGGATAGAGAAAAGTAAAATTAGCCATGACGCTTTCTTACTCCCACAATAATAAAGAAGAAAAATAGATA
>JAAERS010000179.1 GCA_024230095.1 Gammaproteobacteria bacterium
CATCACAAACCACAGCGATCCCGATGTGCCTGACGGTGTTTATATTGATGAAGCGTTCATGAACAAGGCCACTATCACTGAGTTAATCGCCAATACAGTGACGGCTGACTATGTGAACGCGATTGATTTGAACGCGATCAGCATTTCGGGTGGCGAGATTAACATAGCCAACAAGTTCACGGTTGCTGCAAACGGTGGTGTTATTGCTCGAAACTTGACGGTGATGAATGCCAATGGCCAAGTGCTGATGTCTTCAAATGCGAATACGATTGACTACGCCATGGTGTCGGGTGGCCCACCACAAAGCGCACAGCAGAACGACTATAACTACAACAACTTATATAACAAACCGAACTCAATAGCCGATATTGATGGGGATGGTACGATAAATGGGTTGGAAGACGACATCCTTAGAGCGAAGCACGGCGGGGCTATACGGACATGGAGTGGCACGAGTACAAGTGCGGGTAGAAATAATGCCCAAGGACAACCATTTCGTGGCCACTATATGAATAATACGGGCGTAGATAGACGGATCACGATCTATGACGTACCAGCAGGTGTCTATACCTTTGCCGCAACTGTTGCGGGTGGGTTTAGTAATGCGTCACTTGATATCTGGACCAACGGTGCGTGGCTAAATCTACGGACATTCAGTCAGTCCGATAATGGCGGGTATACAACTTATGCTGCTGATTTTAAGATCACAGTTGATTTTAACTCACATCACCAGTTCAGGGTTCAAGGACCTGCTAGCGGGTGGATCATGGTTGAGTCTGTTAATGTATTCCATGTCGGTGATGTGGATAAGACCGACTATGACTACATAAACAACCTGATCAGCAACCAAGCGTTCAACCCCGCGACAGCCAGTGTTACTGATTTTAATGATTGGGTGTCAGCATGGAAATCGCGAGCGGATACAGTAATGACGAGCGCTTATATCGCCAACCTATTCGCCGAGAGTCTATATGCCAATAAGATTTGGGCGGGTGAGGTGTATGCACATAAACTATCTGGCGATGTGTATGAGGCTGTGGCTAAAAGAATGGTCTCAACCGCGTACACAAGTCCGGGGAGCCAGTCTATCTACCTATTCACTGGGCAGATAACGGGTTTTGCACAGAAGAGAACCCTAGAGATAGGTAGTACAGGGGTTACCCTGACAGTCCCATACACGGGAGGGAGTAACACATATAATGGTAATATACGCATGAGGCTGGAACTTTATGTCGACAACGTGTTTGTGAGGACGACCCCTTTTGTCAGTGCATCCTTAAAGTCACATGTCGACGGGCTGGACACCAGTAATTTCTTCACAGTGGATGGGAGCAATATAAAGGGGCAGTATGTCTTCGAACCTTTAATATATGAGGGTATACACTCAAATAATTTCTATGAGTATGAGGTTATTCTAAGGATAGAGGTTAATGGCACATGGCACGAGGAACCCGCAATAACGATGTTTAATTCGACAAAGGTGGCGGTGTTCATGAACAGGAATGATACACTAACTTAACCTTTCAAATTATAACCAATGATTATATAATTAATCATTATAAACATATTTTGAAAGGTGCCTTATGGCTTCAAGCTGGTTCCGCTTAGGAACGATCTCTGTCACCAATGGTTCTACGAATGTTACAGGTTCAGGAACCAGTTGGTTAACCGCCC
>JAAERS010000180.1 GCA_024230095.1 Gammaproteobacteria bacterium
CAGTGGCAGTATCGATTGCCGACCTTATAGTTAAAGAGACAGATCAAAGTTCAATTAATTGCATTTGCTCTGATTAAATAGTTAATTGGCGTTAACCGCATGTGTCTATGGTGTTACTTTCCTCGTTATTCGCGATTTTTTAAGACCGCTGAAAAAGCATTGGCAGCAATAGCGTCATACCCATTGGTTCTATACTAGCTAATGGAAAGATATTTAGAAGGAAAAGCTACGGCAGCAGTTACTAGCCCACAATCTCGTTTAATGAGTGCGTAGATAGTTTATCTGCTTAGACAAAAGAATGGTGCGGACGGAGAGACTCGAACTCTCACACCTTGCGGCACTGGAACCTAAATCCAGCGTGTCTACCAATTTCACCACGTCCGCTTTGAGCGTTTTTAAACGCTGCTTTGCAATGGGGTGGGCGATGGGGCTCGAACCCACGACCACCGGAATCACAATCCGGGGCTCTACCAACTGAGCTACGCCCACCACTGCAAAAATACTTCTTTTCCCATGAGGACGTTGGCACGCCCTGCAGGATTCGAACCCGCGACCTACGGCTTAGAAGGCCGTTGCTCTATCCAACTGAGCTAAGGGCGCACGATACACTTGCTGTGCAAGAATCCCTCGGAAAAAGTGGTCGGGGTAGAGAGATTCGAACTCCCGACATCCTGCTCCCAAAGCAGGCGCGCTACCAGACTGCGCTATACCCCGACTTTTCCCCTACAGCCAGCTACTAAGCTGTGCTGTTGAAGTGGTGCGCATATTACCTAGATGGTGATATTTCGTCAAGCAATTTGTTAATTTTTTTTCAATAAAATTAAGCTCTTAACTTGCTAACGGAATTAACCTATTAGGATTGTTAATGAGACCCAAGGTTTGCCCCTAAAGTTGTCTAAAGCTATTAACCTTCACGGCGCCAGCGCGTCCCAGACCGAGAATCTTCTAGCACAATACCCTGGTTTTTGAGCTCATCACGCACGGCATCAGCACGAGTAAAATCCTTATCTGCTTTAGCCTGATTCCGTTGTGCCACCAAACTATCTATTTGCGTATCGGTTAGCCCACCTTCGTCTGCTTGACCACGCAAGAAATCAACCGGGTCTTGCAATAACAACCCCATTACATTCCCCAAGTATTTCAATTGGGCCGCTAAAGGTGCAGCTGATGAAACATCTTCGCGTTTTAAACGGTTTATTTCTCTAGCCAAGTCAAATAACACAGCCAATGCCTCACGGCTATTTAAGTCATCATCCATAGCGTGATTAAAGCGTGATATAAAGTCACTTTTTTCATCCACTTCATCCAAGGCTGGTACATCCAGCAAGGCCGTATAGAATCGTTCCAAGGCACTTTGTGCTTCAATTAAGCTGTCTTCAGAATAATCAATTTGACTCCGATAATGGCTCGCTGTAAGCAAATAACGTACGACCTCAGCTGGGTACTTAGCTAACACCTCGCGAATAGTAAAAAAGTTCCCCAAAGACTTGGACATCTTTTCTTTATTTACTCGCACCGCGCCAGCATGTAACCAATAATTGACGAATTTAGTTCCATTGGCCGCTTCTGACTGGGCAATTTCGTTTTCATGATGGGGAAAAGGCAAGTCCGGCCCCCCGCCGTGAATATCAAAATGATCCCCCAGGCAGCACTTGGTCATGGCTGAGCATTCAATATGCCAACCTGGACGCCCATCACCCCATGGAGACGCCCAAGAGACTTCCCCTGCTTTAGCTGCTTTCCAGAGGACAAAGTCCAACGGGTTTTCTTTACTATCACCTATTTCAATGCGGGCACCGGCTCGCATTTCATCTAGTTTACGGTTGGTCAATGCGCCGTAATTTTCAAACTTATCAACACGATAATAAACATCGCCATTGGCCGCAGCATAAGCAAAACCCTTGTCAATGAGGTTGGCTACCATTGCAATAATATCCTGCATATGTGCGGTGGCGCGGGGCTCTTGATTGGGCGGCAAAACATTGAGCGCCCTCTCGTCTTCGTGCATGGCCTCAATGAATCGCTCAGTTAACTGCGTGGGTGTTTCTCCGTTTTCAGCCGCACGCTTGATAATTTTGTCATCCACATCAGTAATGTTTCGCACATACTCAACTTCATACCCGCGATAACGCAGATAACGAGTGATTACATCAAAGGACACCATGACCCGAGCATGCCCAATATGGCAGTAGTCATATACGGTCATGCCACATACATACATACGTATTTTGCCAGCTTCAATCGGCTCAAATACTTGTTTTCCGTTAGTGAGGGTGTTGTGTAATTGCAACATAGTTGTTATCCGTTTTGCTTACCCCAAGAATCGCGCAGGGTGACTGTGCGGTTAAATACCTTATTTTCCGATGTAGAATCGGGGTCAACACAAAAATAACCTTCACGTTCAAACTGATACTGCTGCCCTACTTGGCTATTGATTAAACCCGCTTCAGCATAAGCGCGGCTGGTAACACTTAAAGATCCGGGATTGAGGTACTCAGTAAAGTCACGATCTTTGTTACCGTCCGGATTTTCATCATTGAACAAACGATCATAAAGACGCACTTCAATAGGAATATTATGGCTAGCACTAACCCAATGAATAACACCATTGACCTTATAGCCTTCAGGCTTCTTGCCCAGTGTGCTGTCATCATAAGTGCACAGCAACTCAAGTACTTTTCCGTCGGCATCGGTGATCACTTCATTGCAAGTCACGACATAGCCACCACGCAAGCGGGCCGATTGCTGCGGAGCAAGTCGTTTCCATTTGCGCGGTGCCTGCATAGCAAAATCGGCGCGGTCAATATAAGCCTCTTTCGTCCATATAAGCTGGCGACTACCCATACTTTCATCTTTGGGGTGCGCAGGGACAGTTAAAGTCTGGATCTCATCAGTCGGCCAGTTGGTCAACGTGACTTTGATGGGGTCAAGTACACACATAGCACGCGAGGCATGGACATCCAAGTCATCACGCACGGCCGATTCCAAGCGGCTGACTTCGGTAATACCTTTGCTGCGAGCGACAGGCGTGGCTGCACAGAAATTGCGTAACGCTGCGGGTGTATAACCACGACGGCGCATGCCGGAGATGGTAGGCATGCGTGGGTCATCCCAACCAGTTACAGCATGACTGTCCACCAGTTGTTTAAGCTTACGCTTACTGGTAACAGTATAATTTAATTCCAAACGAGCAAACTCATACTGTTTAGGCGTGCCCGGTGTGCTGACATTGGCGATAAACCAGTCATACAATGGGCGGTGATCTTCAAACTCCAAGGTGCACACTGAATAAGTAATACCCTCTAGGGCGTCAGACAAGCCGTGGGTAAAGTCATACATAGGATATACACACCACTTGTCACCTGTTTGGTGGTGGTTTATATGGCGAATGCGATAAATAATGGGGTCCCGCAAATTCATATTTGGCGATGCCATATCAATTTTTGCACGCAGTACTTTGGCGCCGTCGGCAAATTCACCGGCAGTCATACGAGCAAATAAATCCAAGTTTTCATCAACACTACGCTGGCGATATGGGCTATCTACTCCTGGCTCGGTCAAGCTACCACGATACTGCCTAGCTTGTTCTGGCGATAAGTCGCAAACATAGGCCAAACCCTTTTTAATTAGTTCGTTAGCATAACCATGCAGTGTGTCAAAATAATTGGAAGCAAACCGCGCTTCGCCATGCCAAGAAAAACCAAGCCACTTAATATCGCGTTTAATGGACTGAATATACTCATCGCTTTCTTTTTCTGGGTTGGTATCGTCGAACCGCAGATTGCATGTGCCAGAGAACTCTTCGGCAAGGCCAAAGTTTAGGCACATGGATGTGGCATGGCCTATATGCAAGTAACCGTTGGGCTCGGGAGGGAAACGGGTAGCCACCTGTCCCGTGTTTATGCCTTGATCAAGGTCTTTCTTAATGATATTTCTGACAAAATTGGAAGCCTGAACAACAGTCTTTTCGGCCACTTTGGCACTCTCCTAAATCACTGTACTGAAATTTGCGTCATCTTTTGCCCAGTTTCCATCGCCGACTGCATAACAAATCTGTGGCAATGTGAATGGGCGCAATCCCAAAACCGGTAATTATAGCCCTTAGCTTACCCTGCTTACCAGCAATCGCTACAACAAATTCATGACCTTTAACGTTGCATGTCATCGTCAGCAGCTTCATAATTGGCCAGCGTAACTAAACATTCCACAAAGGAGTGTCAATGTACCAAATTTTCAGGCTTGAATTATAGGAAAGCAAAATGTCTAAAGTATTAATGAAGACTAATTTTGGTGACATCACCATCGAATTAAATCATGAGAAGGCGCCCATCACGGCGGCCAATTTTGAACAATACGTAAAAGATGGCTTTTATGACGGTGTTATTTTTCACCGTGTTATTGATGGTTTTATGATTCAGGGCGGTGGCTTTGATGCAGATATGAGTCAAAAATCCACCAATGCCAATATTCAGAATGAGGCCGATAATGGTTTGAGCAATGATGTTGGCACCCTAGCTATGGCGCGCACCATGGACCCCCACTCCGCTTCGGCCCAGTTTTTTATCAACGTTGGTAATAACGGGTTTTTAAACCACACAGGTAAAGATCCTCAAGGCTGGGGCTACGCCGTATTTGGTGCTGTTGTGGAAGGCATGGATGTGGTTAATGAGATTAAAGGCGTGGCCACTACCATGCGCGCTGGACATCAGGATGTGCCGGCTGATAATGTGGTTATTGAATCTGCCAGCATGCTTGAGGGCTAAGACTAATTACTATGCGTCACCTATTTATTTCAGACCTACATCTTGACCAAAGTCGTCCGCACCATATTCAGGCGCTAAGAGACTTTTGTGAATGCAAGTTACAGCCAGGTTACCATCTATACATATTAGGCGATCTGTTTGAGGTTTGGTTAGGTGACGACATAGGATTAACCAATTATGCCGACGTCATTGCTTTGTTAAAGGAACAGGTTGACGCCGGCGTAAAAATTTTTGTACAGCATGGTAATCGCGATTTCTTATTGGGCCGAGCATTTCTCGAAGCCACGGGAGTCCAATTGCTAGCCGAAGAGACCGTGATCAATATAAATGACATGCCCATATTACTCATGCATGGCGATAGCTTATGCACCGACGACACTGAATATTTAGCTTTTAAAAAGCAAGTCAGATCATCTAAGTGGCAACAAGAATTCTTAGCCTTGCCCCCCGCACAAAGACTGCGTAAGGCACAAGATTACCGCCAACAAAGCAGTGAGTCCACAGCCAACAAAGATGCCCATATCATGGATGTGAACCCTGCTGCGGTGCAAGAAGTAATGCAAAAATACAATGTGCACACGCTGATACATGGTCATACACATCGTCCCATGGTGCATCAAAATGACGGCTTCACACGAATTGTATTAGGCGATTGGCAGGGACATTTTGATTATCTGCTTTGGCCAAACAATGATACTTGGCATTTCCTTCGCCAACCGATTTAACAAAATTGATAATCCATTTACCAACCTATTCTTTAAAGCAAAAAAAACGCAA
>JAAERS010000181.1 GCA_024230095.1 Gammaproteobacteria bacterium
ATCACCTACCACTGTAGCAGCATGAGTATCAGATCCTTTACCACCAAAGTTTCCTTTTTCGACATGTTTTTTGGCATTATCCCAGGCGCCACCAGAATTCGCCATCATTAGTGCCATCAAGACGCAACCAAGAAGCGCACCGCCAAGCATCCCACCTAGAGCTTCAGGTCCAATTATGAAGCCGACAATCACAGGAGCCGCTACAGCAATAACTCCGGGAAGGATCATCTTCTTCAGCGCAGCAGTGGTAGCAATGTCGACACATTTTTCTGTATCAGGATCTGCCTTACCTTCAAGCAATCCATCAATCTCTCTGAACTGCCTTCTAATTTCTTTAATCATCTCAAAAGCTGTATCACCAACAGCGGTCATTGTTAATGCCGCAATTAAGAATGGGATTGTGCCGCCAATAAACATACCAATTAATACTTCAGCACTATTTAACTGTAGAAGGAAATCTGTTGATTTGGCACTTATCGTCTCTGTATAAGCGGTTATGATCGCAAGTGCAGCTAGTGCGGCAGCGCCGATTGCAAAACCTTTGCCAATTGCAGCTGTTGTATTTCCTAACTCGTCAAGCGAGTCTGTAATTTTGCGAGTGTCTTCACCCAAACCAGCCATCTCTGCAATTCCTCCAGCGTTATCAGCAATTGGTCCATAAGCATCGATCGCCATGGTCATGCCAACCGTTGCTAGCATACCAATAGCAGCAATACCAACTCCGTATAGACCAACAAAATGATTTGCAACATAGATGATTAAGCAGATCATTAGAATTGGCACGACAACCGATTGCATGCCGGTAGCTAAACCCTTAATCATGACAGTTGCCGCACCTGTTTCGCCGGCTGCTGCAATATCTCTAATAGGTTTACCTGCGGTGTAATATTCGGTAACAAGGCCGATAATAATACCACCTATACTTCCCATTAACACAGCAGACCAAATCTCGATAGCAACGTCGAGCTGATCAATCATAAAATAAGCAGCGATAATAAACAAAACTGCTGAACCAATGGTGCCAGTCCTTAGAGCCGATTCAGGTGATTTATTGGACGACATCTTGACAACAATAATTCCAATAATTGAACAAACCAGTCCAAGTGATGCTAAAGCCAGAGGTAGAAACATCAATGCACCTTGGTTACCGCCAAGTTTATCTAAGGCTATAGTCGATAGAGTTGAAGCGATTGCTATAGTTGCAATCATTGAGCCACAGTAAGATTCAAAAATATCAGAACCCATTCCGGCAATGTCGCCAACATTGTCGCCAACATTGTCAGCTATTACTCCAGGATTTCTCGGGTCATCTTCAGGAATGCCTGCCTCTAACTTTCCAACTAAGTCAGCGCCAACGTCTGCACTTTTAGTAAAAATACCTCCGCCAACACGTGAAAATAAAGCCACAACAGAGGCTCCCATTGCAAATCCATGTAGTGCGTGTGAGTGATGTTCCCAAAAGAAATAATACAATGTTCCAAGACCAAGTAGACCCAACGCAGCAACTGATAAGCCCATAACTGAGCCCCCAAAAAATGCCACCTTTAGTGCAGCAGCACTTCCTTGATCATGTGCCGCCTGGGTTGTTCTAACATTGGCAATAGTCGCTGTGTTCATACCGATATAGCCTGCTGTTGCGGAAGCAGCAGCTCCAAAAACGAAACACAGCGCACTTTCGAAACCTAAAAATATGTACATAAGGATCAATAAAACCAATGCAAAGCCGCTCAGCATTTTGTATTCAGTTTTCATAAAAACAATTGCGCCGACATGAATCTGTTCGCCGATTTTTTCTACCTGTCCACTTCCGCCTGGTTGTTTCTTTTTCCAGTGGTAGATAATTACCACCATAAGCATCCCAACAGCTCCAAGTGCTGGAGCTAAATAATGTGCATCGAATTCCCTTTGATCTCCTTAATTGAACATGCGGGCGCAATAGTAACCTAAAGCGC
>JAAERS010000182.1 GCA_024230095.1 Gammaproteobacteria bacterium
GACCTTAATCACATCCAGCGCAACCCCCATTTCTGCGGCGGCTATTTGCCCAATCTTGGTATGTAAACCTTGGCCCATTTCTGTGCCACCGTGGTTGACTTGAATACTACCGTCCGTGTAGATATGCACCAGAGCGCCAGCTTGATTCAAAAACTGTGCGGTAAATGAAATACCAAATTTCACCGGTGTCAAAGCCAATCCACGCAACTTACGCCCAGCTGTCTGATTGTATTGAGCAATGGCGTCTCGTCGTTGCCAATACTGACTAGACTGCACCAACTCACCGATGATACGTTGCAAGGGCACACCTTCTAATTGCTGATGATAAGGTGTCACCATACCCCGTTGTGGGCTATATAAATTGGCCAAACGCACACTTAAAGGATCGCGCCCCACTGCCCGCGCCACATCGTCGACTACCTGCTCAGCCAACATCATACCTTGTGGGCCGCCAAAGCCGCGAAAGGCCGTTTGTGACGCCGTATTCTGAAACCAGCGATGACCTGTTATCTTCGCGGCAGGCAAATAGTAGGCATTGTCCGCATGGAACATTGCCCTATCCACAATGGCATCTGACAAGTCCGGGCTGCAGCCACACAAACCATGCAGGTCAGCCTGCAAAGCGACAATTCGGCCTTCATAATCAAAGCCCACTGTGGCCTGATTGACGAAGGCATGTCGCTTGCCTGTAAGCTGCATATCGTCGCTCCGACTTAAACGGAGTTTTACTGGCGCTTGGTTACGCACCGCCAGCAAAGCGGCCAAGCAAGCCCACTGGGCGGCTTGTGTCTCCTTACCACCAAAACCGCCACCCATGCGACGCATGTCGATCACCACCAAGTGCATCGGTATATCAAGTACCTCAGCAACTAGCTTTTGCAGCTCCGAAGGGTGCTGACTTGAGCTATATACCAGCACACCTCCCTCTTCTTGTGGTAAGGCCAGTGCCACCTGCCCTTCAAGATAAAAGTGCTCTTGCCCACCAATACTCTGCTGCAGCGTCAACTGTTTAGGGGCCTCAGCCATGGCAACTTGCACATCACCTTTATCTAAACTATGACTAGGACGCACCGTTCGATGCGCCGCTTGTGCCGCCTGCAAGTCCAAAATAGGTGCACTACTTTGTATCTCAATCAGCCCTTTCTGAGCAGCTTGACGAGCTAATTCATGCTCAGTGGCTAACACTGCAAATACCGGTTGCGCCATATAATTGACTTGATTTTCAGCCAATAACGGATCCCCAGGAAACACGGGGCCAATATCCTTATGACCAGGAATGTCGGCCGCGGTGATCACATCCACCACGCCTGACGCAGACCAAACATCACTAACATCAATCCTTTTAATTTTGCCACTGGCAACGTCTGCCCCCCCAACATAGGCATGCAGACAATGCGCAGGCACGGCAATATCGTCAGTATAACGAGCCTCGCCAGTCACGTGCATAAACGCGCTTTCATGAGCTTGACTAGTACCCATGGTCCCGCCCAAATTTTTGTCATCAGTTGGCCTAGTCTCCGGTAATTTTCTCATGCTACCGACTCCTCCTTGACTTGGGCATCTTGAAGCCAGTACTGCAATAAATTGATACACACCTGAGAACGGTATGCGGCACTAGCACGCACATCACTCATAGGGGTCACATCCTGCTGCAACATGGTCATCAATTGGCCTGCGTCAATATTGGCTACCGCCATGCCCAGCAAGGCTGTCTCGAGCTTGCTGGCCAGTACTGGCGTAGCGGCCATACCACCTAGACCAAGCCGGAAATGCGTTATGACACCCTGCTCAACGTTCACGACAAGGGCCATACACACAGCCGATATGTCATCTTCATGGCGCTTGGAAATTTTTTCCAAAAATACTTGGCGCTCACTCATGGGAACCCGAATACTGCGGATATATTCACCAGGCTGCAGCACGGAATGCCGGTAACCCGTATAGAATTTGGCCAGTGGCACGACCCTAATGTGCTGTTTTTTCTGTGTCTGAACCAATTCCAGCTCAGCCTCCAAGGCCAGTAACAAAGGCGGAGAATCGGCTATTGGTGATGCATTAGCAATATTGCCAGCGATGGTACCGCGATTACGAACTTGTGTAGAACCAATCAAAGGTAATAACTTTTGCCAGGCCAAAGCCATGTGGTTGTGGGCCAAAAGTGCCCCCCCAAGATAATCCTGTAACTGACTGAAAGTCACCCCCCCACCAATACAAAGATAGCCATCATGTATGGCAATGGATTGGAGTTCTGTGACTTGCGACAGGTCGATGTAGGCAGGCCTTGTGTGTGACTGCTGGGTGACCTCTAAGCCTAGGTCTGTGCCACCACAAATCAAGGTGGCATTGGGTGCCGCATCAATAGCCAGCGCCAATGCTGCTTCATCGCTGGGTAGCTGGTAATTGAGAGTAGATGTTGTACTCTCATCAGCCAACAACCCATCTGCAGCCAAATAGGCCATCACCTGCTGATGACTCAGACCCACAACCTGCCGCTCTTCTTGAGCGCCCTGCGTAAAAGGAGCCAAACTTGCAGCGGCCTGTAATATGGGATGATAACCTGTGCAACGACACAGGTTGCCCGACAAGGCTTGCTCAATGGCATGTTCATGTTGCTGTTTATGGGCTGCTGTATGCATAGGGTTGGCTGGTGTATTGAGCCACCAAGCCCACATAGCCATAACAATGCCAGGGGTGCAAAAACCGCACTGGCTAGCATGATAGTCCACCAAAGCCTGTTGCACCGGATGCATGTCTGATAGCTCTTGGGCGCTATGCGGACTCAAGCCCTCTAAAGTAACAACATGCCGACCCACCACACTACCCAACAGTGCTATACAGGCATTGGCCGCCTGATAGTGCAATTGCCCGTCTTGTACACAACCTAATAGCACCGTACAAGCACCACAATCACCCGCGCCGCAACCTTCCTTGCTAGCCTTCATGTTTTGTTGCTCACGCAGCCAGTTGAGCAACGGTTGCCGACTTTGGCTGGCGTCAACATTAACTAAACGGTTATTAAGTAAAATTTTCATGGGCATAGGCATATAAAACTGTTTTATTAGCGGCCACCGGCGCTGGCGACAATTGCAAGGATTTTGTCATTTTGACAAATCTTGTCTATTTGGTCAAGTTTTTAAGTTTTACTCATAACCTGTTACAATCGGGCGCTAACGTAAGCCAATACAGCTAGGCGACTATGAGTAGAACTGCCCCACGAGGCCCTTACAAACCGGGTCGTATACGCCAGAAAAGCGAACAACGTATACTCAGCGCTGCCACGGCCGCATTTGCTCAACACGGTTTTACTGGTGCCAGTATGCAAAGCATTGCTGATGCAGCGAGTGTCCCCAAGGCCAATGTACACTACTACTTTAAAAATAAATTAGGAGTCTATACCGCGGTTCTGGAAAATATATTGGGACTATGGGACACGGTGTTAAACGACCTGACCATCAACGATGACCCGGCTATCGCATTGTGCCGGTATATTGATGCCAAAATTGATTTTTCACGCACTCATCCAGAAGAATCTCGGGTGTTCGCCAAAGAGATGCTCAGTGGCGCACCGCATCTGCAGGAGTTTCTAGAAGCTGATTATGGTCAATGGCTAGATGCCCGTTTGACCATATTCAGGGCTTGGATTGACGCAGGAAAAATGGATGCCATTGATCCTGCGCACCTATTATTCATGATTTGGGGCTCCACCCAACACTACGCTGACTTTGCCCCTCAAGTGAAGCAATCGCTACACGCAGAAATACTCCAGCAGGCGCACTTCGATGCCGCTGCCAAAACGGTCAAGCAGGTGATTTTAAAGGGCTGCGGGCTAGCAATAGCTAGCCCTTAATTTGCCACTATGGCTCCTGCCGCTTATCTAGGCCAGTTAAAGGCTGGTCTTGGATAGCACGCTCAAAGGACTGTAAACGCTTATAGACTGACAATAATTCTACAATCGTAGGCCAAGCACTAATCAGGTACTGGAAGGAATTACTTACCTGTCCAAACGCGGTCAATATCTGCTGCAAAATACCATAAGTAATGGTCCCAGATACAATGGTTGGAATAAGAATGATATAAGTAAACATGTTGTCCGCATTCACATACAGACTGCGCGCCAAATTAAAGTAAGTGTAATGGAAATAGATACGGAAGTAGTTTTTGCGCACTTGGCCAAACAACTCCTCCAAAGTCATGGGATGAGCGCGTTCGTGGTTGTCCTCACCATATACCAACTCTTTTCGGTATGCCGCCTCCACACGTTGATTATGAAACTGTAAACCCGGCAATTTGATGCCCACCAGGGCCAGAAATGCAGTACCAAATATGGACCAAAACAACGCTGTATAAAATAAGGGCTGAGCAATGACACCGACAAATGGCAGCTCAGTAACATATTCAGACATGGACCATAACAGAGGCAAAAATGCCACTAGCGTCATGATTGCGTCGACAAAAGACACACCCAAGTTTTCCATAATGCTGGCAAAGCGCATAGTGTCCTCTTGCACACGCTGTGAGGCACCTTCGACATCGCGCAGCTTATTCCAGTAAGACACATAATAATTGTTCATGGCGTGACGCCAGCGAAATATATAATGGCTGACAAAAAAACGAGTGAACGCAAAGACTAAAACCGCCAGAGCCGCAATTTCTGCGAACTGAATAATCAGTCCATACATATACTCGGCGGTAATATCTTCTTCGCCAGTTAGGGCATGCTGTATACCATCACCAAAAGGCCGGCGCCAATGGTTGATGGCTACGGAAACCTGCACGGAAAAATAGGTGATAAAAAGAATTAAAGCCGAACCCAAAATAGACCAGTTAAGCCAGGGATGATTATGCAAGATGCGCCAGGCAGCATAAAACATCAATGATGCAACGAGATAGTAAAGGTAAAACCAGAGGAAATCAGGGGTAACAAAGAACCCTAATCCAATAATAGGTGGCGCACCTTCTGCAGGCAAATTGAAGCCCAACATTAGCCCCAAGGTATCACCATAGCCATACCAGGTGCCAATAGAAATGGCGCTCCAAAGCAGAACACTTAGAAAGAATACAACAGGACTGGGAAAGAAAGATTTTAACATAGCTACAAAGTCTAATAGTGATCGTTTATTGTTATTAGAAGCATTCTAAAGGCTTCA
>JAAERS010000183.1 GCA_024230095.1 Gammaproteobacteria bacterium
CAGACCACAGCGGCTAAAGTGAGGCTGAGTAATACCGCTAGGGAGCCTAGGTCCTTGGCTTTGCCTGATAGTTCATGATAGTCCAGGCCAACTCGATCAACCACGGCTTCAATGGCTGAGTTAATGATTTCAGTCAGCAATACCAAGGCACATACGCTGATCAACAGGCCCACCTCAACTGCGCTGCGGCCAACAAACAATGCCGCTAGAATCATGGGTACGGCCAGCATCACTTCTTGGCGAAATGCAGCTTCTGTGGCCCACAGACTCTGCAAGCCTTTGGCTGAGTTCTTATAGGCCGATACAAGTCGACTTGCGCCGTGTTTTTTCCATTTATCCTGCATGTTCATGGGCATCCGTGAGAGTAAGATTCCGCTATTGTAGGTGTTGCTAGAGGGGAGAGCAATCGTAATAACAAGCTCTGATAGATAGATATTTGCATATTCTAAAATAGAATAACAAATACAATAAATATTCTATTTTATATATATATAAATTTGATACAGTAGGACGAACTTTATTAATAATAGGAATAAAATTATGAGAATGGAATCCATCGCACTTCACCATGGTTACGAAGCAGAGGCCACTACCAAAGCCGCAACGGTACCCATTTACCAGACGACATCTTATACCTTTGACGATACGCAACATGGTGCCGATCTGTTTGACTTGAAAGTAGAAGGCAATATTTATTCGCGCATTATGAACCCCACTAATGCCGTATTGGAGCAACGGGTTGCGGCGCTAGAAGGAGGCATTGCCGGCTTAGCTGTGGCTTCAGGTATGGCTGCTATTACCTACGCGATACAGTGTATAGCCAGTGTCGGTTCTAATATCGTTAGTACTAGTCAACTCTATGGTGGTACTTATAATTTATTTGCCCATACATTGCCCAAACAGGGTATTGAAACCCGCTTTGCTTCACACGATGACTATGCTGGGCTAGAAGCTCATATAGATGCCAATACCAAGGCGCTGTTTTGTGAGTCTATCGGTAATCCTGCTGGCAATATTGTCGATATCGCCCGTTTGGCCGATATTGCTGAACGCCATGGGGTGCCGCTCATAGTTGATAATACTGTGGCTACCCCCGTATTGTGCAGGCCTTTTGAACACGGTGCTCACATTGTAGTGCATTCTTTGACCAAATATATAGGTGGGCATGGCACCACCATTGGTGGCATGATCGTTGATTCGGGAAAGTTTGACTGGGTAAAAAACAAGGCCCGCTTTCCCGTCTTGAACGAGCCAGATCCTTCTTATCACGGTGTGGTATACACTGAAGCACTAGGGGCCGCGGCCTATATTGGACGTTGTCGTGTCATTCCTCTGCGCAATACCGGCGCTGCCTTGTCGCCACAAAGTGCCTTTCAGTTGTTACAGGGTTTGGAAACACTATGTTTGCGTATGGAGCGTCATTGCGAAAATGCCGACAAGGTAGCCCGTTACCTGCAAGGCCATGACAAGGTCAGTTGGGTAAACTATGCAGGCTTGCCTGAGAGCCCTTATAAGGATGCAGCAGACAAAATATGCCAGGGTAAGGCTTCGGGCATTTTGAGTTTTGGTATTAAAGGTGGCGCTGAGGCTGGGGCGCGTTTCATTGATGCTTTACAGATGATACTGCGCTTGGTGAATATTGGTGATGCTAAGTCTTTGGCTTGCCATCCGGCAACCACGACGCATCGTCAGTTGTCTGCGCAAGAGTTGGCGACTGCGGGTGTTTCCGATGATTTGGTGCGTATATCAGTGGGCATCGAACATGCGGATGATATTATTGCAGATATAGATCAGGCCTTAGATAAGGCCTAGTAGTAAAAAGGCTTAACAACAGCCTCTATTGCCTATGTCAGCATAGGTAATAGAGGCCTGAGCCCCGTGCGCCTTCATGGCGTATCAGACTCTTGTCCTGTAATGCTCTTTAAGGCATTTGTGTACGGTGGTCGTGGGCATAGGCTTGCATATCAAGATGAGCCAATGCCTCTGTTAAGTTGATCAGGGTGTTAGCGCTGCTCACTAGGTCGATAACGCTGGCAAATAAATTTTTTTGCTTAGTAAAATAGCTAATAGTAATTAGCTTGCGGCTGAAATAGGCGATTCATAGTGCGCTAGCGATGGTAATACCAAGGGCTATTACAGCGATCCATAGCCAGCGTTTTACGGGGACTTTTTCTCCAAACAATAGCCAGGCGGTAATGGTGGTAATAGCGGCAAAGGCAGCAAAACCGATAGTTGCAGCGATGCGTCCTCCATCCACCGAGCCAGTAAGGAAGGCCCACAGAGCGAGGCTTTCAAGCAGCGCTTGAATTAGTACCAACCACCACATGTGCCCTTTTGGCAATTTTGGGGAGCCCTGTTTCAGTACCATATAAAATAAGACAATGACGGTGCATGCAAATGCAAAGACTCGGTTTAAATAGAGTGCTGGTATGGATCCCAAAATATCATTAGCTTCTTGTGCTAAATAAAAGCGCACACTGATTGCTAACGCTGCCCCAAGCCCAAAATAGGCTGTAGTGCGCAACCAGGTTGCTGAATAGTGGTTGTTTTGTTCACCCACCTTGCCAGGTTGCGTGAGCATAACTACACCAATGAACACTAAAGCCACAGCTAACATATGGCCCCAATGAAAGGGATGGCCCATGAAAGCGTTAATAACCACTAGCATCACGGTAAAGCTTGAAGCGGAGGGAGAGGCAACGGCTACCGGACCGCGGTGCAGGGCTTTGTATAGAAATGCCAACGCAACTAGATTCAGCAGGCCGGACAGGGCCGACGCTGTCCAAGCATATAGGTGCCATTGTGGCCAATTACCGGTAATACTGAAAACACCGGTCAAGATCAGGCTGGAAAGCCCCATAACAATGAGTATCAACACCAGAATTGATGTGCTTTGTGTGGTTTTCCGGGCCAATCCGTCGGATACGCCGATGAATAAGGCACCCAGTAGTCCCCAAAATAATCCGATCATATGGATGGCTCTGTTATCTAGTCATGGTGGTGGCAGTCGCCTAGCTTATGCCAATGTCGACTGTTTGCCAAGTGACCACGAGTCTATGCTAGGATAAGCGCTTATTAAGTATCGTCACTATTTGTTGACGACCATTCAGTTGGCTATAGGAGTACTCATGCCCAACAACATCATGCCCAATCGAGTGCCTGAAATTCGAGCCGTTGCCATGCCCGCAGATGCCAACCCTGACGGTGACATATTTGGAGGTTGGATTATGTCGAAAATGGATACCGCAAGTGGCGTGTACGCTGCTCGGGTAGCCAAAGGGCGTGTGGTCACCGTGGCGGTAGACGCCATGACTTTTCATAAGCCAGTCTTTGTTGGTGATGACGTAAGTTGTTTTTGTGATGAAATAAAACGCGGTAATACGTCCATGGCTATTCATGTGGAAGTGTGGGCGGTGCGCCATCATAGTGACCAGGTCACAAAAGTGACTGAAGGTGTGTTTACCTTCGTCGCCATCGACGCCGATGGGCGTCCCCGTGCAATCACCTAATAGGCCTCAAAACCCCATAGCCTGACCGTCTTTGCGTGGATCAGAGGCGGCCAGTAATAGTCCATTGGGTTGGCGGAGTATGCACTGTCCAGCCCCCATGGGTGTGTAGTCTATGTTTACCTTATGTCCCTTGCTAATGAGGCCGTTAATGACTTCATGGGGGAGGCTGCTTTCTACTGTCAATTGGTCCTCGTAGGCAAAACTACGTGGTGCATCCAAAGCAGCTTGCGGCGAGTAGTTATGGCAGTGCATAAGATTAAGCACATGGGCGTGGCCACAGGCTTGATAGTGGCCACCCATTACACCGAATGGGCCAATGATTTGGTCTTGGCGGGTTAACATGGCCGGTATGATGGTGTGCAGAGGGCGTTTGCGGGGTGCTAAGCCGTTGGCGTGCTGTTGATTCAGACTAAATGAAGCCCCGCGATTTTGTAACAATACGCCGGACTCCGGGGCGGTGATAGCACTGCCAAAGGGGTTGAATATGGAATTGATAAAGGACACGTTAAGACCGTCTTGGTCGACACAGCACAGGTACACCGTGTCTTTGTGATTCGGAAACAGGCTCGGCGCAATGGCCATAGCTTGTTGCATGTTGATACGCGAGGCCAAACGGCTGATGAATGCTGGCGCCAGCATTTGCGCCGCCGTATAGGGCATAAATTCAGGTTCAGTGATGCAATCATCACGCAGTTTGTAAGCCAGCTTGGTGGCCTCGGCAAGCAGGTGGTGATAATCAATAAGATCCAGTTGCTCGACTGGGAAACAAGCCATGATGGCAACGATAACTTGGGCCGCAATGCCTTGACCATTCGGCGGGCATTCCCATAGAGTCAGTTGCTTAAAATCTTGCGCGACAGGCTCCACATACATATCCTCACCGAGATTCATTTGGTGAACAAAATCCTCCATGCTGTGGCAACCACCGAGTGTTTGTAGCTTGTTGACCATGTCTTCGGCCACGGCCCCCGTGTAGAATCCAGCGGCACCTTGTTGGGCAATGGTAGATAGGGTTTTGGCTAACTTAGGGAGTTTGAATAGGGCGCCTTCGGCATAAGGTTGTTGCTGATCTAAATAGGCCGCAGCAGTATCAGCGTCCTGTTGTAAATAAGTCGCGTGGTGCTGCCAGTCATAGGCAACCCTTTCATGCACGGGCACACCGTGCTGAGCACAATCTATGGCCGGTTGGAGCACCTGTTGCCATTCAAGTTTACCAAAATCTTTATGTAATTGGGCCCAAGCGGCTATGGCACCCGGTATGGTGACAGCCCATGGAGAGTGGGCTGGAATGGCGTCCAGACCCGTCTTTTTTGCTGCATCACAAGTGGCTAGCGCCGGGCTGTAACCTGAGCCATTCAGAGCCGTTACCTTCTGACCTGGAGCGGCCAGTAAAGCAAAGCAATCGCCACCAATGCCAGTCATCGCGGGTTCAGCAACACTCAACATGGCCGTTGCCGCGATACAAGCGTCTATGGCACTGCCGCCAGCGTGCAGTATCTGCAGGCCAACTTGTGTGGCCAGAGGGTGTGAGCTGGCCATGGCTGCATGTTTAGCATAGATAGCAGAACGGCCTGGTAGATTAAACTGGCGCATAGGCGGCATCTTATAGACTAGGTTTTGGGTTTGGGTTGCGGCATGGTGTGCGCATCGGGCACCTCACTATTGATAGGGGTACAGGCGAGGCGGCGGCTGGCAAAAACGTTATACCAGGGCTGGAACCAGCTAGCATCATCCATGGTGCCCACTTTAATATGGATACGGTCATTGCGTGCCGAATTGGTGCCAAACAATGGGCTGCCACATTGTGGACAAAAGTGCTTAGTCATTAGATTGCCAGAGTCGGCTTGGTGGCTATAGGATCGGGTTTCCCCTTGCCAAGTAAGGCTCTCAATAGGCACAAAAACTAACGCAGCATAACCACTGCCGGTATTTTTTCGACAGTCATTACAGTGACAATGGGCTGCAAAAACGGGTTTGGCATGTGCTTTGTAAGTAACTTGGCCGCAGAGACAGCTGCCGGTGATGGTGTGAGTCATAATGAACATCCTATGTTGGTTATTAGGGCACAGTTGTTATTACCGGGCCAATCAGGAATAATTGCGGGCTTGAGGCCGTTGCCAAGACTTGGGCCGTTTCCGCTGTTTATCATCCGTTTAGATACTATGAAATTTATCGTAAAGCTATTTCCAGAAATTACCATTAAAAGCCGGCCTGTGCGCAAGCGTTTTACGCAGCGGCTGCAGTCCAATTTGCAGATTATCCTGCAACGAATTGAGCCAAAGATCAAGGTGCGTGCCTTATGGGACCGTATTGATATTGATTGTCCACCAGAAGCAGATGCTAACTATGAGGCGATTATCGAGGTTTTGGCCTGCACGCCTGGTATATCACATTGCTTGGAAGTGCAGGAGTACCCATTGGGGACGTTTGATGATGTGCTGGCTCGGGTCATTAGTGCTTATGGCGAGCGACTGGCGGAGAAGCGTTTTGTTGTGCGTGCGAAACGTGCCGGTAAGCATGAATTTAATTCCCAAGACCTAGAGCGTTATATTGGTGGTGGATTACTGAGTCAGACAGACGCGCTTAAGGTGGACCTGCATACCCCTGAAGTGACCGTCAATATCGAAGTCAAAGACCAAAAATTGTTTGTTGTGGAGCGCCGTATAAAAGGCCTGGGCGGTTATCCGCAAGGCACACAGGAAGGCGTCGTGTCTTTGATATCCGGTGGTTTTGATTCCATTGTGGCCTCCTATTTGACGATGAAGCGTGGTACAAAGACACACTTTGTGTTTTTTAACTTAGGTGGTGCTGCCCACGAAGTTGGGGTCAAACAGGTTGCTTTCTTTTTATGGAAAAAATATGGCTCAGCGGCCAAGGTAAAGTTTGTTACGGTGCCGTTTGAAGGTGTTGTGGCAGAAATTCTTCAGCATGTGCACCACTCCCACATGGGCGTGGTGCTAAAACGCATGATGCTGCGTGCGGCTGAGCAAGTAGCGCGGCGCGTCAAGGCTGAAGCGATGATTACCGGTGAAAGTATTGCTCAAGTGTCAAGCCAGACACTGCCCAATTTAAGGGTAATTGATGAGGTAACTGAGGCTTTGGTTTTGCGGCCACTGATTACCTACGATAAGCAAGATATCATTAATATAGCGTCCCAAATTGGTGCCTACGAATTTGCAGCCAGTATGCCTGAATATTGTGGCGTGATTTCTGATCGTCCAACCGTGCGCGCACAACTATCAAGAGTACAAGAAGAAGAGGCCAATTTTGACTTTGATGTACTGGAGCAGGCTTTGCAAAATGCCATTGCTCAAAATATTACTGAGTTGGCAGAACAAACTGGTCAAGCACAATTAACAGCATCACATAAACTTGGCGAGCATGATGTGCTCATTGATGTGCGCCATCCCGATGATCAAGTAAAGGCGCCACTAAACCTGCCAGGGGCCAATATTTTGACCATTCCATTCTACAAGGTGAATGATGCGTTTGCCGAATTGGATCAACTTAAACAGTATCTGTTGTACTGCCCGAAAGGCGTAATGAGTCAATTACACGCTATGCATTTGCGTGATCAGGGGTTTGATAATGTGGGGGTTTACCGGCCGGCTGGGGGTTAGCCTCTTTGGCTGGATATTGGCATTTTAGACGGATAATTTGAGCGTTTGGTTTCGTTTGTAAATGTATCAAATAGAACCAAACGTGTGGCTAATTGTCGTTTATTTTCAGCATTTATTCGACAAGTGTTGTATTTGTTTGACAAATATCGCACATGGCATAGAAATGTTAGAAAAATACGCTTAAAAACTTGCCAGTAGCCCATAGAGCCGGTAAATTTATTAGTTGTGCTGTCGCATACGGTGAACTAGTGGTTTCTAGGTCGCTCTTAGATATGAAAAAACCAATGGGATTTCGCACAATTGTTGAATCAACGTGGGCTTACAAAGGCTCGCTGAATAGGGGTCGCCACAAGCGATCAACAAGACAACATAATTACCGGAGCGCTCATCGTGCAATCGTCCGAACTAATGCTCGACGGCCTCAATCTCATGCTATATGGGATGGGCTTTGTATTCACATTTTTGACCCTGTTAGTGTTTTCCACACGGGGTATGTCAGCCGTGATCACCAAATGGTTCCCCGCGCCTGAGCCAGTCGCCATTAAACCAATGGCCGCTAATCCTGGGTTAACGCAAGCACAGTTGGCGGCAAATGATCCGCAACTTATTGCTGTGCTTACGGCCGCTGTCCATCGTTATCGCCAAGATCGATAAAGTTCATTATGTTAATGCAGTTGTTGCCACATAGCTCACAACTGTATTTAAGAATACTGTTTACCAAGAAAGGCTTTTCAATATGACCGGTTCCAAGCACCCTCTGGGTATTACCGAAGTCGTCCTACGCGACGGCCACCAATCCCTGTTCGCCACTCGTATGCGTTTGGCAGACATGTTGCCTATTGCCGAAAAACTAGATCAAGTCGGTTATTGGTCTATAGAAACATGGGGTGGCGCCACCTTTGATTCTTGCATTCGTTTTTTGGGCGAAGACCCATGGGAACGCATTCGGGCCTTAAAGGCCGCCATGCCTAACACCAAGCAACAGATGCTATTTAGGGCGCAAAATATTCTTGGTTACCGTCATTATGCCGATGATGTAGTAGCCAAATTTGTCGAACGAGCAGCGGTTAACGGTGTTGACGTATTCCGTATTTTTGATGCCATGAACGATGTGCGCAATATGGAAACCGCCATCAAGTCTGTTAAGCCTACCGGCAAGCATGCGCAAGGTACTATTTCTTATACGCTAAGCCCAGTGCACAATATTGATTACTGGGTAGACCTAGCTAAGCGTATTGAAGATTTAGGTGCTGACTCTATCTGTATTAAGGATATGGCTGGGCTGATTAATCCTTATACCGCAGAGCAACTGGTGACTCGCTTAAAGGCCGAGACTAGCCTGCCGATCCAGATGCACTGTCATGCTACGACTGGCTTATCAACGGCGGCTATCATGAAGGCCTCCGAAGCAGGCATTGATTGTGTGGATACCTCTATTTCTTCCATGGCCATGACCTATGGCCACTCTCCAACCGAGTCTGTGGTCTCTATATTCCAGGGTAGCGAACGCGATACTGGTTTAAACATTGAGAAGCTCGAAGAAATAGCCGCATACTTTCGCGAAGTGCGTAAAAAGTACGCCAAGTGGGAAGGTTCATTAAAAGGTGTTGATTCACGTATTTTAGTTGCTCAGGTGCCTGGCGGTATGCTGACCAACATGGAAAGCCAACTCAAAGAACAGGG
>JAAERS010000184.1 GCA_024230095.1 Gammaproteobacteria bacterium
ACACCTCAGACAAATCAGCTCCGTATGCACCAATATTTTGCACAGGTGCCGCGCCTACCAAACCCGGTATTAATGATAAATTTTGCAACCCATAAGCTTTCTGCTCGATGCTCCAAGCAACAAATTGGTCCCAGTTTTCTCCAGCACCCACTTGCACATAACAACAAGTGTCATCCTTATCTTGCTCTGGAAAATGCAGTTCGTTAGGGAGTAACCACTGCTTTCCTTTGATAGCCATATGCATCACCAGACCTTGTAGATCTTCGGTCAATACAATATTAGAACCACCACTTAATAAGAACCAATTAATCCCTCTCTGGTTAACATACTGACGTGAATGAAGGAGATCGTCCATCTGTGTAATATGACAAAAATACTGAGCTGCCACCGGCAGTGTTAAGGTATTGTATGCCTGTAAACTGACGTTATTTTGTGGGCACCAAGACAGTGCGAAAGGATCACTCATTAGCATCTACCTGACAATAGAGTTCATGCAAATTACTACAAGCATGTTGTAACAAAGACAGAACCTGATCAAATCCTTCGGCCCCTCCATAATAGGGATCAGGAACCTGACTCATTGGCGCACTGGGGTAATCTAGCATCATTACCAATTTTGCCGTAGCATCTGCAGGCTTAATAGCCTGCAGGTTAGACAAATTACTATTATCCATAGCAACAAGTAAATCAAAATCATAAAAGTCATTAGCACTAACCTGACGAGCTCGCAGATCATCAAGCATAATGCCTTTGGCTTGTGCCGCTTGACACATACGCGGGTCTGGCCCTTTACCTATATGGTATGCGGCGGTACCGGCCGAATCACATACAAACATGCTTTGGGTACCTTGCAGTTGACAAAGGTGTCTAAAAATACCCTCCGCGGCTGGCGATCGGCAAATATTTCCCAAACAAACAAACAGAACCTTAATCATAAGCTACAGCTTATTCACCCAGATTGGCTAGTTCGTCACTACTTAATTCACGCGCTTCGGTTTCAAGCAATACAGGAATCCCCTCGCGGACTGGATAGGCCAGCTTACTAACTTTGCACACTAACTCGTTGCTAGCTTCATTGTATTCCAGTCCAGCATGACTAACTGGGCATGCCAATACTTCTAATAATTTTTTATCCATGATGTTTCTTTGTTCCATCCAAATGCAATTTATTTAGTAATGCCTCGATGACTGATTCAGGTAACTCAAGCCCTTGCTCTGTATATAACCAATGCTGGTCCTGAGAACTGGTTAGGGACTTGCATTTTACCCTATCCTTGGCCGTCATAATAAGCGTCGTATCACGAAAAGGCGCAAGATCTTCATCCTTAAAACGATGGTGATCAGTAAAGGCTTTACCCTCAACAAGCAAACCCTGTGTTTGTAAGTCAGCAAAAAAACGTTCTGGGTTGCCAATACCAGCTAAGGCATTGACCTTACTTCCGGATGTTGGCCAACTAACATCCTGATCGTCAAAAACCCGTTTTAATGCCACCAAATGAGGCCGCAGAGAATAAGTGGGAGTGGATGTAACCGGCAAGGTCGTGGCGGCCTGATCGGTTAATGCAGCCGTTGTCAATATAGCATCAACTTCATGCAGCCTTTGCTTTGGTTCTCGCAGTGGTCCCATGGGCAAGCACTGGCCGTTGCCCAAACCACGCTGACCATCAATTAATAGCCACTCGCAATCCCCTTTTATCTTAGTATTCTGCAGCCCATCATCACTAATGAGTATATCTAAATCGAATTGCTCCACCAGCAATTTCATAGCGGCTTGACGGTCACTACCTACCACGACAGGAGCATCCGTGCTCATTGTTAACAATAGCGGCTCATCACCTACCCAATCAGCATTGTCTCTTTCGGTTACAAGATGAGGGCCTTTACCAACTTGTCCCCCATAACCGCGGCTGATAATGCCACAACGAATACCTTGACGATGGAGCTGATGCACTAGGGCTTGAACAACGGGAGTTTTGCCGGTACCACCTAAACTGATATTCCCCACTACCAATAAAGGTAAAGGGTTTGTCTGGGGAGTAGTTGTCGCGGCCACCAGTAGGCGTCGTATCACGCGATACAAAATACTAAGGGGCCATAAAAACCATAACCACCATGCGCTTTGATACCACGCTTTTATCATTCTCTGGGACATTACCTGCCACGCCTCGTCAATGCTAAAACAACCCAATGATCAAGTAACTCACAAATTTTTTGCCTATGCTTATATTTCTTGCCAATACACAAGGTAAGATTGGGCACCACTTATGCTAATTATAGCCTGCTTAGCAGGCTAATTATATGTGTTCTCAACAACTAACCTACCCTCATCAAACCGCATACGTATCTGGCCATGCACAGCCGTATTATACCAATGCAGTCCATGTTGCCAGTAACGCGTTAACACTTCCTTATGGGGGTGACCAAAACGATTACCATAGCCGGCTGAAATCAATATGATACGTGGCGCAACTCGCTGCAAAAAAACTTCTGAAGATGACGTCCGGCTACCATGATGAGGAGCAATCATAATATCACTGCGTAACTCATCTCCATATAGATCTATCAACTTACGCTCAGCTTCCCACTCAATATCACCGGTAACAAGGATGCGCTGCCCTAATAGTTCGATCTGCAGCACGCAAGAAGCATTGTTACCGCGCTTGCCATAAGCCCACAAATTAAAATGTCGCAGTTTCACTGTACCAAAAGTCTGCCACTTCGAACTATGGCAATGTTGAATTTTTGCTGACGCAGGTAGATGGTCCTGCAATTTTTTACGTGGCTCCGAAGGTAACCACCAAGTACCTACCGGTAGATAAGCACTATTTTTAGCCAAGATAGTAAGCCCACCACTGTGATCACGATCCCAGTGGCTAATATACACCCTTTCCAATTGTTTCACTCCGACCCGGCCTAGGCTTGGTTGAACGACCGCTTGATACAAATTAAAACCACTAGGAAAGCGATCACCAAGGTCATAAAGTAAGTGTTTATCATTCGTTTGCAGCCATAGAGCCAAACCTTGGCCTACATCAAATACGGTTAGGGATTGTTGTTGCTTAGTGGGTTGGCCTATTACTAGATATACAGTCATGATCATGGGTACAGCATAGTATCGCAACAGCAACACTAGCAGGCCCAGCAACGCCCAGATGCACCACACGGCAGGTGGCCAGTGCCCGACAGGTAACAGGGCACACGGCCAACTACCTAGCCAATCTAGGCATTGCCATAACCAAGCCAGAGCGTGTAGTACCCAGGTAAAAATAACCTGTGCCGAGTCAAGCCAAAACAAGAGCAAAGAAAGAAAAAATAAGGTCGGTATTACTAGCACACCAAAAAGGGGAATAAGTAGTAAGTTTAACAAGGGGCCTAATAAACTAATACCGCCACTAGTAGCCCCTATCAAAGGCGATAGTAAAGCCAACAAAGCCAATTGGCTCAACAACGCTTGGCGTATCATATACTTTAACGTCAAATCTTGCCGGTGTTTGAATAGCATTGCTAAATTTGCTACCGCCACATAGGAGTACCAAAAACCAGGGCTGTAAAGGCTCGTTGGGTTAACAAGCAGAGTTAGCCCCCAGGCCAGCAACAAGCGCTGCCAAACAGTCCAGCCTAAACCAAAACGGTTAATTAACATTAGCGCTGACAACATGAGCACAGCTCGTTGTGCAGGCAATCCCCAACCACTAAACATGGCGTAGGTGACAGCGCTTGCCCAACCCAGCCAAATACTTAATCCCCGCCTATAAGGCAGCCCTAAAACACCCATTAAGTGGCGACCTATCAGCATAAATAGCATCGCTACAAAACCGATGTGTAGCCCTGAAATAACCAGTAAATGAGTCGTTCCAGTGCGGTGTAGCGTCTGCCAATGGTCACTTTTGAGATCTTTATTGTAGCCGCTGATTAGGGCGGCCCATATGGCTTTAGCAATATCCACATTAGGAGTTACGCCAGCCGCACTTATCTCTTTCAACCTAATGCGAAATTGATAACGTTGACGCTCAAACCAGCTTATAACGGGCACCTGACAGCCACGCCACACCACCAAGGATTGTTTAATATAGCCCCTTGCTATCTGCCCTTGACGTTGCCCCCAAGCCACAAAATCGACCGCTCCTGGATTATGGTAATTACGCGGTTTGCTCAACACAACTTGAGCAGTTAGGGCACCTAAGGGGTTGGCTACTAATGCGGCAATTAGCTTTTGGTCATACACATTTAACTGAATATGGGAACCAAAAAAAGCATAATGACGACGCGCCTGTAGTTCGGTCCTACTAGCTGTGCCGATCCCATCTACAAGCATACGCGGGTGAGATAAAGTTATCCGTAAACTGCCAGGATTTTGGCTGACAACTTGATAGCAACCTGATACTAAAACAAGTTGTTTATGCAGATACTGTGGCAATTGATGTTGCAATTGTGACTGGGCATAAATATAAAAGCCCAATGCAACCACCAAGATGCTCATCGATAGTAAACCGGCATAAAGAACACTTTGACACTGTTTAGCCAAAAGCATCGCCAGGGTAATACCAATGACGAACAGCAAAAGCCCCCACTGCCACCAATTAACAGGCAGCCACGCCATCACCCATGCAGCAAAAAAGCCGCCACTATAAACCCGCACTCGCCACTCCTTGGCAAATAGAATTGTTTTAAATAGTCCAAGTCTATTTTAGTGTAGTTGATTTATTGCCCTTTTGTTAAAGCTGCCTTGGCTTGTTGCTTAGAGCAGTGCATAATAGCCCCTCAATGGTAGTTAGTGTCTTCCCATGCCCCGCAAATTTTTTAAAAAAATCAGCCCTAACCGACAGAAGTTGATCAAACACAACTCTATAAGTTGGTTAAGCAACCTCATGCATAAGCCTGATATCTGGGGCTATAAGCGTACCCATGTTGCTAAGGCGTTTGCCATTGGCATATTTTGTAGCATGATCCCTATGCCCTTCCAAATGGTCTTGGCGGCCTATCTGGCATACCGCTTAGCCGCTAATCTACCTATATCTATTGCCTTGGTATGGATTAGTAACCCTTTTACCATGCCGGCCATCTATTTCTTTCAGTATAAGTTAGGCAGTCTTGTGCTCGGCGAGCATGTCAGCAAGCCGCCCTTCGAATTATCGGTTAACTGGTTCTACCAACAACTAGGTATCATTTGGCCACCCTTTTTGCTGGGAGCATTTATTTGCGCCCTTTTGGGTTCGATCTTGGCTTATGTTATTGTGAACCAGTTTTGGGTATGGAAAGTTCGCAAGTCATGGCGTATTAGACGTAATGACAAATGACAAAATGATTATAAGTTGACCATTGGCACGAGCTGGCCAGCAACTAACTGCCATTGCCGGTCTTGTCGTGCTGCCAATTTGGTATCGTGTGTTACGACAACAAAAGCCGTATTGAATGTTTGTTGAATAGACTGAAGCTGAGCCAATACCTGATCAGCATTCGCCTGGTCTAGATTACCTGTTGGCTCATCCATCAAAACACAATCTGGTTCATTGACCAGCGCTCGGGCTATAGCTACACGCTGCCTTTCTCCACCAGACAAGGCGGCTGGGCGATGGCTAGTACGGTCTTCTAAACCCACCTTGCTCAATAACTGCAGCGCTAACTGTTTGGCATGATCGGGCCTATGTCCAGCCATAATGGCCGGCAATGCCACATTTTCTAAGGCATCAAATTCTGCCAGTAAATGATGAAATTGAAAGACAAATCCCAGGTGTTTATTGCGCCATCGAGCCGCATCCGAAGACGACAGTTCTTGCCAGCTTTTACCAGCAACAAACACCTTGCCGACATCGGTTTGATCCAAGCCTGCCAACAGTTGCAGCAACGTACTTTTGCCGGAACCTGAAGCACCAACAATCGCGACACTCTCACCCTTTGCTACGCTAAAATCTAGATTATTTAGAACTTGTACTGTCTTTTCACCATCGGCAAACGACTTGCTTATTGCCTGCGCTTGCAACACGGACTTATTCATAACGTAAGGCCTCCGCTGGATCAACTCGGGAAGCCTTCCAGGCTGGATAGAGTGTCGCTAACAGGGTCAATAGCAAAGACACACCACTAATAAGTAGAATATTGTCGACTTTCACCTGAGAAGGAAAGTAGCTAATAAAATAGACGTCAGCACTAAGCACCTTAAAGGCAAAAGTCTGCTCCGCCCAAGCCACCATTTCCGTAATATTGAAGGCCACTAACAGGCCCAACAAGGTACCTGCCAAAATACCGATGACGCCGATTACTAATCCTTGCACTATAAAGATACCCATGATATCCCCCGGCGTAGCGCCTAAAGTACGCAGAATAGCGATATCACCTTGTTTATCAACCACTAGCATGACCAATGTGGAAACAATGTTAAACGCCGCCACAGCAACAATCAGCGTTAATAACAGTGCCAACATGCGGCGCTCAAGTTGAATAGCCTGAAACAGATTGCCATGAGTCCGAGTCCAGTCACTGGTCCAATAACCACCCTGTAAAGATTTTGCAACCTGATTAACCAGCATTGGAGCGCTGAATAAGTCATCGAATTTTAAACGCAGACCTTCAGCCCCGCCCCCTAAACGTTTCAATTTGCTGGCATCACTGATGTGCATAATAGCTAAGCTGGCATCCAGTTCAGCGCCGACCTTGAATATTCCCGTTAAAGTAAAACGTTTCAAGCGCGGAATAATACCCGCTACAGTCAGACTAGCTTCCGGCATGATCAGTGTGACCTTATCACCAATATCGAGTCCCATCTGACGCGCCAGTATGTCCCCCATAACAAGGTTGAAATCGCCACCTTGTAAGCTACCCAAGGTGCCTTTATGCATATGCTCCGGCAAAATAGACACCTGTTGTTCTGCTGAGGGCAAAATGCCATGAAAGAAAACTGGTTGGACGCGGCCTTTGTGAGTAAACATACCCTGACCATGCACAAAAGGAGCCGCAGCCACAACACCGGGTTGCGTTAAAACCTGTTGAGCGACACTTTGCCAATCCATAATTGGGTTAGCGGTTTGCAAGGTAGCATGCGGCACCATGCCCAATATGCGTTGGCGCAATTCACGATCAAAGCCATTCATCACGGATAGAACAATGATTAGTACCGCCACACCTAACACCAGGCCTGACATGGAGATGAAGGAGATGAAGGATATAAAGTGATTACGACGCTTAGCGCGCGTATACCTTAAGCCAACGGTTAATGGAATGGATTGGTACATAAAAACCCAAAAGCTTGGCCAAGGCCAAGCTCACTTATTAGTTGTTGATAAAACGTGCTCTATTTAAACCCAGTTGTGCGGCCACGCGATAGGCTTCTGCCATCGTTGGGAAGTTAAACGTATGATTGACAAAATATTCTATGGTATTGGCACTGCCTTCTTGGTTCATGATGGCCTGGCCAATGTGAATAATCTCCGAGGCGCGGTCACCAAAGCAATGGATACCCAAAATTTGAAAGGTTTCACGATGAAAGAGAATTTTCAACATACCTACCACCTCATCAGAGATTTGAGCCCGAGCAATGTCCTTGAAGAAAGCCTGACCCACCTCGTAAGGTACCTTACTGGCTGTAAGTTGCTCTTCAGTTGCCCCAAGAGAGCTAATCTCAGGAATAGTATAAATACCCGTCGGCACGTCATTCACGTAACGAAAGTCTTTGCCATCACATAGATCAGAGGCCGCCGAGCGGCCCTGATCAAATGCTGCCGAGGCTAAGCTTGGCCAACCGACAACATCACCTGCAGCAGAAATACCAGGTACTGATGTATTGTATCGTTGGTTAACTTCCAATTGACCGCGACCGTTGGCCTCAAGGCCAATCTTTTCCAGGCCCAAATCCGAGGTATTGCCAGTGCGACCATTGCACCATAACAAGGCGTCGGCACGCAGTTTTTTACCCGATTTTAGGTTCATACTGATGGAATGGTCATCGCAAATAACGCTATCATATTCTTCATTATGACGAATACGTACACCATTATTGCGCAGGTGATAGCTTAAGGCATCAGAAATTTCGACATCCAAAAATTCTAATAGATTCGCACGAGTATCGACCAGTTCGACTTTGACCCCCAAACCAGCAAAGATAGATGCGTACTCACAACCAATAACACCGGCACCATAGACAATCATAGAGCGAGGCGTATGCTCAAGGTCTAATATGGTATCACTGTTATAAACACGGTGGTGGGAGAAGTCCACATCTTCTGGCTCATAGGGGCTTGACCCAGTAGCAATAACCGCCTGATCAAAACGCAAATTTTCATGCTCACCACCATTGTTAACTTCAACACTGATATTGTTGCTGTCAACAAAGCGTGCATGACCAAAAAACACGTCCACACGGTTGCGCGCATAAAACTGAGTGCGCAACATAGCCTGCTTGGCAATAACCTCACTGGCGGCCTTCATAACCTTGGGAAAAGAAAAGTTTTTTGGCTCTCCGATAACACGAAACATCGGGTTAGTGTTGAAGTGGATAATCTGTTTCACTTCATGGCGCAGAGCTTTGGAAGGAATAGTTCCCTTGTGAGCACAACTGCCTCCAACCTGTTCACGGTCCTCTACTACCGCCACTTTTTTACCCATTTTGGCAGCATTGATAGCGGCAGCTTCACCCGCAGGTCCCGAACCCAACACTACCAAGTCGTAATTATAATCAGCCATATTGTTATCTTCACTCGTTCACTTTCTGTATCAATGTAAATTGTCACTACACCCTAGTTCAAAGGGGGTAAAAGCATACCACCTACGTGCACTGCTGGCTTATTTGGTTGCGTCGTAACTTAAGCTGTCTTGGGTTTCAGCCTGTTGGGCTTTTATCGCTTTTTGTTGCTCTGTCTCACACACCTCGGCATCACCTTTACAAATATCGCAAGCAACATCCATCCCTAAAGCTGACATACCACCACAAGAGCCCGAAATAGGTTTGCGCCCCAAAATGACACCAATAGCCATACCAGCGACCAATATCAACAACACAACAAAGGTTAAAATCATCGTTTCCATGGTATTCCTCGTCTTTCCAGAGCATTTAATAAATTTTGATTAACTAATATTTAGTGCTTTGGTTCTATATACTTGTCAAAGCCAGCCACCGATTTGGCTACAAATTGGTCTTTTTGCCATATTATAAAGTAGGTTGGCACATTATGCATGGCCGCCCATTCTAGGGCTTTTATTTCTCCCATCACCATCAGAGCAGTGGCCAAGGCGTCAGCACGTGCGGCATTATCCGCCATGACAGTCACCGATGCCAACTTGTGACGCACAGGCGCAAGTGTTTGAGGGTCAATTGTATGTGAGTAGCGAACCCCATCCTGTTCATAATAATTGCGGTAATTACCCGATGTGGCCACCGCCCTATCCTCTACGCGTACCACCTCAAAAACACTCCGAGCCTGCTCGGCCGGTGACTCTATGGCAATGCGCCAAGGTTGCTCATCAGGCTTACGCCCTTTGGTTCGCAGTTCACCACCAATTTCCACCAAATAATGCTTTATGCCTTGATTTTCCAACCACTGGGCCACTTGATCGACCCCATAACCTTTAGCGATAGCCGACAAGTCGATGGTATTGGCATTAGCCTTCTTAATTGCTGAGGGCTGTTCTTGCACTTCAATTTGTTGGTAACCGACTAACGGGCGCAATTGAGCAAGCTGCAGCGCACTTGGTATAGTCTCTGGTATTGGCTGTGGACCAAAACCCCACAGATTGACAACGGGGCCTATGGTTATATCAAAGGCACCGCCAGTAGTCCGACTAATGCTCTGCGCCTGAGCAACCAAACTCGCCATACTCGCAGGGACACGGTGCCAAACGCCCGCTTCTGCACCATTTAAGCCTGATAGATCTGAAACATCCATGTAGGTAGACATGGTATCTTCTACAGCTCGTATAACCGCATTTATTCGGCTTGAAAATGACGTATCTACAACGGTCTCCTCAGGCAGCCACTTCACCGTATAACTAGTTCCCATCGCGAGACCTGTCACGGTTTTAAGCTGTTGTGGATCAGGTGCAAAGCAACCTGGCAATACTGATATTACCAGTAACCATAAGGCTATTAGGCCCAAACGGAAAGTGACACCCTTAGGTGCCACTTGTATTTGCTTATCCGCCGAAGTCATCCAACAAGATATTCTCGTCTTCAACACCTAGGTCTTTCAGCATGGCAATAACCGCCGCGTTCATCATTGGCGGCCCACACATATAATATTCACAGTCTTCAGGAGATTCGTGCTCCTTCAGATAGTTCTCAAACAATACGTTGTGAATAAAGCCAGTCAAACCATCCCAATTGTCTTCTGGCTGAGGATCAGATAAGGCCAGATGCCATTGGAAATTATCATTTTCTGCTTGCAGTTGATCATACTCTTCAACATAGAAAGCTTCACGCATAGAACGCGCACCGTACCAGAAAGATATCTTGCGAGTAGAATTTAAACGCTTAAGCTGGTCAAAGATATGGGAACGCATCGGTGCCATGCCAGCACCACCACCAATGAAGACCATTTCGTTGTCGGTATCTTTGGCGAAGAACTCACCAAATGGGCCGTAAACGGTGATCTTATCACCTTCTTTTAAATTAAATACATAAGACGACATCTTACCTGGTGGGATACCCTGAGAGCCTGGAGGTGGAGAAGCAATACGTATATTGAACTTCACCACACCCTTTTCTTCTGGGTAATTGGCCATGGAATAGGCACGTATAGTGGTTTCATCAACGGTAGAAGTATTTTCCCATACCTTAAAGCGATCCCAGTCACCACGATATTCTTCTTGAATATCAAAGTTCTTGTAATCAACGGTGTGGGGTGGACACTCCAACTGCACATAACCACCTGCGCGGAAGTCAACGTTCTCACCTTCTGGCAGACGTAGAGTCAATTCCTTGATAAAAGTCGCTACGTTGGGATTAGATTCAACAGTACATTCCCACTGCTTCACCCCAAACACATCTTCTTCTACTTCAATTTTCATGTCCTGCTTTACCGCAACTTGACATGATAAGCGCCAGCCTTCTTTGGCCTCACGCATGGTAAAGTGACTTTCTTCAGTGGCCAGCATGCCACCACCACCTTCTGAGACAACACAACGGCACTGTGCACAAGTACCGCCGCCACCACAAGCTGAAGCTAGAAAAATACCTTGACCAGCAAGAGTTTGCAGTAACTTATCACCAGCTGCCACCTTGATGGCTTTGTCTGGATCGTCATTAATTTCAATGGTGACTTCACCAGAGCTTACCAGCTTGGCACGTGCTACTAGGATGATGGCCACAAGGGACAACACCACCGCAGTAAACATCAGTACACCGAGGATAACTACAGTATTCATAATTTAATTCCTCGAGTTATAGCTGAATGCCAGAGAAAGACATAAAGCCTAGTGACATCAAACCCACAGTTACGAAGGTAATACCCAAACCACGAAGGCCTGGAGGTACGTCAGAGTACTTCAGTTTTTCACGAATACCCGCCAAGGTTGCAATGGCCAAAGCCCAACCAGTACCGGCACCTAAGCCATAAACAACAGACTCTGCGAAGTTATAATCGCGTTCAACCATGAACAAAGCCCCGGCCATGATGGCACAGTTCACTGTGATCAATGGCAAGAACACACCCAAGGCGTTATATAAAGCCGGGAAGTACTTGTCGAGCAACATTTCCAAAATCTGTACCATGGCTGCGATAACACCAATGTAGGAAATTAAGCCCAAAAAGCTTAAGTCCACATCAGGCATACCTGCCCAGGCTAGGGCGCCATCAGCCAGCAAATAGGTATAAATCAGGTTATTAACCGGTACTGTGATAGTCAAAACCACAATCACCGCAACACCAAGACCTATCGCTGTTTTTACTTTTTTGGAGATCGCCAGAAAAGTACACATACCCAGGAAGAACGCCAAAGCCATGTTCTCAATGAACACCGCCTTCACAAACAAACTAATATAATGTTCCACCTTACCAACTCCTATTTAGTGTGCTTAGCTAGGGTGTATTCGGCTTTTTCTACCTGGTCAATTTTCCAGGTACGTAACAGCCATATAAATCCACCGATCACGAAGAAAGCACTTGGTGGCAGTAACATCAGGCCGTTGGAGTAATACCAACCACCATTGGTTACCAGAGGTAGGATCTCAATACCAAAGAGAGAACCAGAACCAAACAACTCACGCAAGAAACCAACAAAAAGCAGCACGACAGAGTAGCCCAAACCGTTGCCAATACCATCTAAGAAAGAAGGCAGTGGTGGGTTTTGCATAGCGAATGCTTCTGCACGCCCCATAACAATACAGTTGGTGATAATGAGGCCAACAAATACTGAAAGCTGCTTACTAATTTCATAAGCGTAAGCCTTAAGTATCTGGTCTACCACGATTACCAAAGAAGCAATGATCGTCATCTGTACAATGATACGAATATTGCTTGGAACCTGTTCACGAATGATTGAAATAAACAAGTTGGAGAACGCGGTTACTGTAGTTAGTGCAATACACATAACAATGGTAACGTTCAACGAACTGGTAACAGCCAATGCCGAACAAACACCCAAAATTTGCAGCGCAATTGGGTTGTTGGCAAATATCGGACTAATCAGGATATCTTTTGTCTTTGACATGATCATGCCTCCCCTGCTTTAAGGTTAGCGAGGAAGGGCGCAAAACCGTCCTTACCCATCCAAAAACGCACTAAATTGGTAACACCATTACTAGTCAGTGTCGCACCGGCTAGCCCATCGATGTCATGCTTGGTTTCTGGCGAAGCAATACCTTTGATCAAACCGATCAGCGGTTGTGAAGCATCTGCGCCAAATACCTGCTTGCCAGTCCACACAGCCTTCCAGCGAGGGTTATCCACTTCGCCACCCAAACCCGGAGTCTCGGCATGGGAATAAAAACCCAAACCAGAAACGGTATTCAAATCGCCTTCCAAAGCTATAAAGCCGTATAAGGTCGACCAAAGGCCGTAACCATGAACCGGAAGGATAATGTTTTCTAGACCACTTTCACCTTGTACCAAATACACGGTACGATATTTTGCTTGACGGCGAATAGACGCCGTATCCTGCTCAGCAGTCAAGGCAATGCTCATAGCGGGATCTTTCGCAGCTTTGGTATCGTCATATGCTGTGACATCAACCACATCGGTGTAAGTTCCCGTGGCCATATCAACCAGCATAGGAGTAACCTTAGCAAATGCGGCATCTAGATCACCATCTACTACTTCAATACCAGCTGCTGCCAGAATATTCGCTTTCTTTTCGTTGGCAGCGTTAGCTACCTGCTTATCTTTGAGTACCACAGCAGCGGTTGAGACCACTACAGAACAGACGACGCACAAAGCAAGCGCCACCATTACGGTACGAGATACAGAATCTTTACTAGCCATTGCGTGCTACCCTCCGCTTAATATTGGCTTCGGTGACAAAGTAGTCAATCAAAGGCGCAAACAAGTTGGCAAACAAGATAGCTAACATCATGCCTTCTGGAAAAGCAGGGTTAACTACACGAATCAACACCACCATCACACCAATCAGTGCTCCAAAGTACCACTTGCCGGTATTGGTCATAGATGAAGACACCGGATCGGTAGCCATAAATATCATACCAAAAGCGAAACCACCCATTACCAAATGCCAATAGAAAGGTGTGGCAAACATGGGATTAGTATCAGAACCAACTGTGTTCAAAATTAATGCCATGATGGTCATACCGACCATGACACCAGCCACAATACGCCAAGCAGCAATGCGTGTGTAAAGTAAAATCGCACCACCGATAAAGATCGCCAAGGTAGACACTTCACCGACAGAACCTTGAATTCTTCCAACAAAGGCGTCCATCCAAGTAATACCTTGTGCCGCCAAAGCTTCTACACCACCCAGAGCTGAAATACCCAGTGGAGTAGCACCAGAGAAGCCATCCACGGCAGTCCAAATGGCATCACCTGACATTTGTGCTGGATAAGCAAAGAACAAAAATGCTCGCCCAGTTAGTGCTGGGTTCAAGAAGTTCATACCGGTACCACCGAACACTTCTTTACCCACTACAATGCCAAAGCTAATGCCCAAAGCTGCCTGCCATAGAGGAATATCGGGTGGTAGGATCAAAGCAAATAGTACCGAAGTCACAAAAAAACCTTCGTTGACTTCATGGCCGCGCACAGCGGCGAATAGTACTTCCCAGAAGCCACCTACAACAAACACGACCATATAAACGGGCAGCCAGTAGGCGGCACCATGAATCATGTTGTCCCAGATGCTGCTGGCATCAAAACCCGCCATGCTGGCGATAATGGCACCACGCCAACCTTCTACTTCAGAGATACCCATAGAAGCCATAGCGGTATTCGCTTGCAGGCCTAGGTTATGCATACCGAAAAATATAGCAGGAAACGTGCATAACCATACGGTGATCATCATGCGTTTCAAATCAATGCCGTCGCGCACGTGGGCATTGCTTTTAGTTACATACCCTGGGGTATAGAAGATGGTGTCTGCAGCTTCATACAAGGCGTAGAACTTTTCGTACCTACCACCTTTATGAAAATGAGGCGCCATGGAGTCTAGCATTTTACGCAAATTCACGATTAGCACTCCTTCTCAATGCGGGTCAATACATCACGCAGAATGGGACCGTATTCATATTTGCCGGCACAAGCATAAGTGCACAGGGCCAAGTCCGCTTCTTCGAGTTCCAAGCAACCCAACTCTTGGGCTGCCACAATATCTCCAACAACTAATGCACGCAGCAGTTGTGTAGGCAAGATGTCTAGTGGTACCAGATTTTCAAAAGCACCCACTGGCACCATAGCTCGGGGCGAACCGTTAGTAGTGGTCGTGAAGTTAAATTTCTTGTTACGATTCAATGCAGAAGTATAAATATTCAACACAGAGTGTTTGTTACCACCGGCTGTTAACCAACCGAAAAACTCACGTTTTTTGCCTTCTTCAAGAATCGATATTTGATTATGATAACGACCTAAAAAGCCTTCAACACCATAGGCGGTGCGGCCATTTAATACAGAACCAGAAATAACCCGGTTAGCATATTCACCAGACTCAGCTTCACCCGTTTGCAACTGCTCTATTGAGGCACCCAAGCGAGTACGTAGTAAACGTGGTTTAGTTACCATCGGGCCGGCAATTGCAATTACACGATCCGTGGCTATCTGGCCAGAAACAAAGGTCTTACCGATGGCGATAACATCTTGATAGCCAACGGTCCATACTGTCTTGTTTGGGCCAACAGGATCAAGCAAGTGAATATGAGTAGATGGCAAACCAGCAGGATGAACTCCTGAAAAGCGCTCTACTTGCGTACCAGCAACTTCTGGCACGGGTGTGTCGGCAGCGGCACATACGAACACCTTACCGTCGGTAAGGTTAGTAATAACTTGCATACCTTGAGCAAAAGCCTCTTGCTCAGCCGCAATAACAACAGTTGGATCAGCAGCTAGAGGATTAGTATCAATAGCCGTCACAAAAATAGAGCTTGGCTTGCTTCCTGGCATAGGAACCTTGCTAAACGGACGCGTCTGAAAAGCGGCCCACTGCCCTGTTAACTGCAACATCTCCTGTACTTTATCGGCGCCAATATTAGCCAATTGATCTGCCGCAACGCATGGCACATCAATGGATTCGTCACCTTCAATATCTATCACTACAGACTGCAATACCCGTTGTGCTCCACGATTGACAGCACTAACGGTGCCTGCAGCTGGCGCAGTGTAGTTTACTCCAGGGGTTTTCTTGTCAGAAAACAACACCTGACCGAGCTTCACTCGATCACCTACCTTCACCGCCATGGTTGGTTTTAAACCGACATAATCGGCACCAAGCACAGCTACCTGACTTACTGCATTGCCATCTTCGATGGACTGAGCAGGCGCGCCAGCAATAGGCAGGTTCAGACCTTGTCTGATCTTGATCATAAGTCATACCCAAATACAAAGTTACTATTTGGCTTGTGCGCCCATTACTCTTATGCAGTAATCATTACGAAACCGAGCGCAAGCACGCTCAGGTCGTCGAGGGTCACAAACCCATAAAAAAAGCCGGCTTATTATAAAGATCAGAGGCCAATTTTGCTACCCAAACATATATTTATTGGTCCGTTATAAGACCAAAGTCATGCTCTATGTCAGCAATTCCATGTTAAGGAATCGTCGGCAAGCTAACTGTTTGCGGTTGATGACAAAAACAGGCAGGGAATTATCACTTTTTATTATGCATTATTTGCATATGTTTATTCCAATTAAATATTAAGAATAAGACCCTAAGCCCTAAATTTACGTTTATTACAAAGGGGGTAAAACGAAAAAAGGCTGCCGTTGGGCAGCCTTTTTTATCAAGTTATGCCTACTTGGATTTTGGGAAAGCAGGCAAAGCTGTCTTGGTAACATGCTGCAACATGCGCACAACCTGGCATGAATAACCAAATTCGTTGTCATACCAAACGTAAACCACGCAGCTCTTACCACCACTGGCAATTGTCGCCAGACCATCAACGACACCAGCCGCTCGGGAGCCAACAAAATCGCTAGAAACCGCCTCACGAGATGTCGTGAAGTCGATTTGCTTTTGCAAACTGGAGTGTATAGCCGTTTCACGCAAGTATTCATTCAACTCATCACGATCTACTACTTTATTGAGGTTCAGATTTAAAATAGCCATGGAGACATTTGGCGTCGGTACGCGGATAGCATTACCTGTCAACTTTCCTTCCAACTCTGGCAGCGCCTTGGAAACTGCTTTAGCGGCACCAGTTTCGGTAAGCACCATATTTAAACCAGCAGCGCGGCCACGACGATCACCTTTGTGATAATTGTCGATCAAATTTTGATCATTGGTATAAGCATGCACGGTTTCAACATGACCGTTTTCCACTCCGTACTTATCATTTAGTGCTTTCAATACAGGGGTAATGGCATTGGTAGTACAAGAAGCGGCTGACAAAATTGTGTCCGTGTCCTCTATATCCCCTTGGTTAACCCCCATGACGATATTTTTAATACCCTTGCCAGGAGCCGTTAACATAACCTTGCTTACACCGTTAGCACGCAAGTGCAAAGACAAACCATCATGATCACGCCACATACCCGTATTATCGATTACCACAGCATTGCTAATGCCATAATGAGTGTAATCGATGGTGTCAGGAGCCGATGCGTATATCACCTTGATAACATTGCCGTTAGCAATGATAGCGTTATTCTCTTCATCAACAGTAATAGTACCTTGGAAATTGCTATGTACCGAGTCTCGGCGCAATAAGCTGGCACGTTTTTGCAGATCATTATCGCCGCCTTTACGCACAACCATGGCACGTAAACGCAAACTTTGACCACCACCGGTCTTATCCAGCAGCAAGCGAGCCAATAAACGACCGATACGGCCAAAACCATACAAGACAACATCTGTCTGGGTTTTATTGTTGCCAGCATTAACTGCACCTTCCAGCTCTTGCGCCACATACTGCTCTAGAGACAAGCCATCAAGGCTTGAGTTAAAGCCAGTAGCTAGCTTACCAATATCCACATGTACGTTAGATAACTGCATGTTTTGTATAGCATCAAGAACGGGGTAGGTATCTTGAACAGACACTTCACTTTTCTCAACCTGACGGGCTGCCCGGTGAGACTTTAGAATACTAATGACAGAACGATTTACTAGGGTATGACCGTAGACAGAAATTTCTACGTTGGATTCACGGTATACTTTACCAATTATTGGAATCATGGCTTCAGCTAGGGCTTCGCGGTCTTGCCAGTCAGAAAACACTTGTTCTTGGCTCACAGTGGATTTCCTATATTGTGGTAAGTCCACTTCTGACACCATTTCAGAGGTTTGCCCTACCTTAAGTTGTGGGAGTGGCATTATCCTAGATTGGCGCTTTGTGTGCAATCCAAAGGGCCTATATCTTGACCATAACTACCGCTTATTTTTGCCATCTTCCGCCCTCAGCACAGGGAACACCTAAAACAGCCACAAAGGAACTTAACAAAGTTCCACAACAAGGGTGCAAAGCTGTGGCGAAGTAATTACAATAGTTTGTTTTTTAATGAGCGCTTTGCATGGCAAAGAAGTTGTTTTCTGGCCAACTAACCATTATGCAAAGACTTCTTTTTATGCCTATATAAGCTAAGCCTGTCATCGTGTTAATTGAACTACTACCTTTACCTACTTCAAACAGCCAAAACCAAACTTGGGCCCAATGCTTGGGAGCAGGTGGCGCCCTTGCTATAGCTGAAGCGGCTGAATCCTCGCCCCATCCGCTACTGGTATTGGTTGAAAGTACGGATGCAGCACTAACCCTCAAGGCCGAGCTACAGTTTTTTCTGGCCAATAGTGATTTGCGGGTACACATGCTGCCCGATTGGGAGATACTTCCTTATGACAGTTTTTCTGCCCATCCAGACATCACTTCTGAACGCGTACAAACACTCAATGCTATTAGCACCATTGAGCAAGGCATTATTTTAGTACCTATTATTACCCTACTGCACCGTCTAGCACCCACCAACTACTTAGCCGCTAATAGCTTCTCCCTTCACACGGGGCAAGATCTACAACCTGAAGCCTTTCGTACACGTCTAGAGCAAGCAGGCTACCAGCATACAGACACGGTTTTTCAGGCTGGAGAATACGCTGTGCGCGGCAGTCTAATTGACTTGTATGCCATGGGCAGCCATGCGCCATTGCGTATCGAATTGTTTGATGACGAAATTGAAAGCCTGCGCCATTTTGATCCAGATAATCAACGCACCACCGAAGTAATTGAGCGATTCCACCTGTTACCAGCCAGAGAGTTTCCTCTGACAGAACAGGCCATCAAACAATTTCGCCAAGCCTTCAATGCGCAATTTCAAGTTGAAGCTAATAATTGCCCCATATACCAAGACGTAAGCCGAGGCTTAGCCCCGGCTGGCATCGAGTATTACATACCTTTATTTTATAACTTGCATATGTCTACTTTACTAGACTACGTGCCTGCTACAGCACGCATCATTCGTGTCGGAGACTTACAACCCGCTATAGAGCACTTTTGGCAAGACGTTAACCAGCGCTATGATGACTACTGCCATGACCTAGAACGCCCTCTATTGGCGCCACAGCAATTGTTTCTTACTACTGAACAGGTATACGCCCAACTCAAGCAGCATGGCAATATCCACCTACAAGCGGCCGCCAAAGAACAACCAAAAGAAAGCAAAGGCGAAACCAACTTAGGTTTTATTCAATTACCAGAGGTGGCAATAAACAGTCAATTGGCAAAACCACTTACGGCTTTGGAAAGCTTATTAAAAACCCAAACAAGGGTGTTGATTTGTGCCGAATCCGCTGGTCGCAGAGAAGCCCTGTTAGAACTATTTAAGAAGTTACATTCGCAGCCACAAGAAGTGGAATCTTGGTTAGATTTTTGCCAATCTGATTTGAAATTTGCTATTTGTGTGGCCCCCCTTGAACGAGGTCTGAATTTCCCTAACCAACATTTATGTCTGGTTAGCGAAGCACAGCTATTTGGCCATAAGGTATTGCAACGAAGGCGCCGCGACAAGGAAACCAATAATGCTGATATCGCTATACGTGATTTAGCCGAGCTGACTGTCGGCAGCCCAATAGTGCATCATGACCATGGCGTTGGACGCTATCAAGGGTTGCGCGCTCTTTCTGTAGATGGTCAAGAAAATGAATTCCTCGTACTGCAATATGCTGATGAAGCCACTTTATACGTGCCCGTAGCTAGTCTCCAACTTCTTAGTCGCTACACCGGTGGTGGCGATTCATCACCCCTGCACCGGCTAGGTTCTGAGCAATGGCAAAAAGCCAAACGAAAGGCGGCCGAGAAGATCAAAGATACTGCTGCCGAGCTACTTCACATCTACGCTTTACGGGCCGCACGTGACGGATACGCCTACCCTCGTCCTGATGAGAGCTACCAATCCTTTGCCGATGCATTTCCCTTTGAAGAAACACCAGATCAACAGCAAGCCATAGCTGCAGTGATTAAGGACATGTTAGCTGATCAGCCAATGGATCGTTTAGTATGTGGTGACGTCGGCTTTGGTAAGACCGAAGTGGCGATGCGCGCCGCATTTATTGCAGCCACCGGTGGCAAGCAGGTCGCCATACTAGTACCTACAACACTATTGGCTCAACAACACTATGAAACCCTGCGTGATCGTTTTGCCGACTGGCCTGTTAATGTGGCCGCGCTATCTCGTTTCCAGACCAGCAAGCAGCAAGCTATTGTGGAGCAGCAGGTAGAAGATGGCCGGCTAGATATTTTGGTCGGTACTCACAAAATTATTCAGGGAAAATTAAATTTCAAACGCTTAGGTTTATTAATTATTGATGAGGAACACCGTTTTGGTGTCCAACAAAAAGAATCGTTCAAGAAACTACGCGCTGAAGTAGATATCTTAACCATGACGGCCACCCCCATTCCGCGCACCCTAAATATGTCTATGGCCGGCATGCGTGACCTATCCATCATCGCCACCCCGCCAGCCAAACGCATATCCATCAAGACCTTTGTCCGCCAATATGACAGTAAATTGATAAAAGAGGCCATGTTAAGAGAGCTGTTGCGTGGTGGTCAGATCTACTATCTGCATAATGATGTTAGCACCATAGAAATGGCCGCAGAAAAAATACAAGAGCTCGTACCTGAGGCACGCGTGGCCGTTGCTCATGGTCAAATGCGAGAACGTCAATTAGAACAGGTTATGAGCGACTTCTATCATCGTCGTAGCAATGTTCTGGTCTGTTCCACCATTATTGAAACAGGTATCGACGTACCGAATGCTAACACCATTATAATCGAGCGCGCTGACAAGTTTGGTTTGGCACAACTGCACCAGTTACGAGGCCGAGTTGGTCGCTCACATCATCAAGCCTATGCTTACCTCCTAACCCCTCACCCCAAAGTACTCAGCAAAGATGCCACGAAGCGTCTAGAAGCCATAGAATCAACGGTCGATTTGGGTGCCGGTTTCACTCTAGCTAGCCATGACCTAGAAATACGCGGTGCTGGCGAATTATTAGGCGAAGAGCAAAGTGGCCAAATGCAAAGTATCGGGTTTAGCTTGTACATGGAAATGCTTAATGCCACCGTAGAGGCCATGCAAAAGGGCGAAACGCCCAACCTTGATCAACCCCTCCAGCGCGGTACGGAGGTCAATCTGAACCTACCCGCGGTAATTCCAGAAAGCTATCTACCCGATGTGCATAATCGCCTGATCATGTATCAACGCATCGCAAATGCACAAAACAATGGCACTTTAAAAGAACTGCAAGTAGAGATGATTGACCGCTTTGGTTTATTGCCTGAAGCAATCAAAAGTCTATTCCGCCAAACACGCCTGAAACTGCGTGCACAGGCAATTGGCATCAGCAAAATTGAGGCCTCAGCACAAGGTGGCCGAATAAAGTTTGACAAACAAACGCAGGTAGAACCAATGGCGTTAGTCACATTAGTACAAACACAACCAAGACAATTTAAACTTGAAGGTAGTAACCAGTTGCGTTTTACTTTACCCATGGAACATCACGAGACACGTTTCCAACGCGTTGAGGATCTGTTAAAACAACTGGTTAAATAATGCGCTATCTTTTTTATAAACAGGCTTGGATGCCACTTATATCTTTCGTTGGGTTAACCATGGCTTTGATCATGACGCCAGCGTATGGCGCTGATGTGCGCTGGTACCAAGTCGAAATCATCATTGCCGAACGCCTAACCAACGCCATTGATGAAGAACAACACCCCAAGCAACGGGCCCCTGCAGTCCTGAGTAATCATTACCTAAAAGATTATCCCAACATCGGTTCACAAGCTTACACTCGGCAACCAAAAGAGTGGCGCCGTTTAAACTCTATTGCCAAACGTCTAACCAATTCTGGTCAATACAGAATATTGTTCCACGAAGCCTGGCCCATGGATATTATCAAACAAAAAGCACCGACTTGGATACAGATTCAAGGCCACAAAATAAGCACTGGGCAACATGAACTCGAAGGCGCGGTTGGAGTTAGTTTAGGACGCTACTTACACCTGCACACCAACCTGCATCTCAACAAATTTATCGAATCCAAAGACACCAACCAAGCACAGCTAAATCAACTATTTAACTACCCAAGAGTTCAAGCAGGTGTAAGTCAACGTTATACTATGCAGCAGCAACGCAAAATGCGTAGCGTTGAATTGCATTACCTTGATCACCCAAAGTTGCTATTGCTGGTAAGATTTGATCCTTATGATCTATCAACAGGGCCCCTGCCTAAACCTTTGACACAGTCACATGAATCCGCCCTCACCACTGAGACACCTAAGAAACCTGAGGCCTTACCTGAGACATCAAGCAACGTCACCAGCCCAATAAGCAAAGCTATTACTGTGCCTCTTGTCGACTAATAACGGTGGGCCAACTCTGAACGAAACTCACCAATTAAAGTATCCAATAACGCTTCTTGGCTGTGTGGTGTAGCACGTAAGTACCGTGGTTTTAGGCGATCATTATGCCAGTCCTGCCAGAGCAGCGTATTTTGCAAAAACTCTTTGGCAAAGTGCTCTCCAATTTCCATACAACCCAATAAGATCACATCCAAGTAGGACTGAGAGATTGGGCTAAACTGAGACTCATAAGGACAAGTAGGATACACATATACCCATACGGCGTGGGTTTCTGGTAACACCATTGCCTGGGGGGGCAAGTAGTGTATTTGTTCAGGGGTTAGGGCTTGCCGCACATAACCACTTTCGCGCACATCAAACTTTTCAAGCTCGTTAGCCGGCACTTCAAACAATATACCATTGCATTGGCTTTGCGCTTCTGCCCTTACCCCCACAGCGCGCATATTTACACCGTTAAGGCTTACCCAGTAGCGCTGCAAGCCAGACACCCTGACAGGGATAGAATCACCAGCTATCCCCGTAATGCGGCGGCTATTGCTATTCATGAGGCTGCCATAGCCAAAGATATAGTGTTTATCCGTCATGGCTGTGGATCATTGTCTTGCTGCATGATATGCAAGCTTTGAGTTGGGAAGGCAAATTCAGCCCCATGGTGCTCAACAATATCAGCAATGTTCTGCAATAGCTCCTGTTTAATGACGTGAAACTCAGCCCAAGCTGTAGTTTTAGTAAAACAGTAAACAAAGAAATCCACACTATGGCTGTTGAATTCATTCAAGTTCACCATTAGGGTCTGTCCCGTATCAATGGCTTCATGACCAAGTAGCATGGCTTTAATATCTGCCACGATAGCTGCAACGTGAGTTTGATCAGCATAACGAAGACCAAAAGTTTCATAAAAGCGGCGATTACTCATGCGTGACGGGTTTTCTACGGAAATGCTTGTAAAGGTCGCGTTAGGCACATATAAAGGGCGCATATCAAAGGTACGAATACGTGTAACGCGCCAGCCAATATGTTCGACCGTACCTTCAATTTGTTTATCCGGAGAGCGAACCCAATCACCCACCGAGAACTGGCGATCCATATAGATCATCAACCCACCAAAAAAGTTGGCTAACATATCTTTGGCAGCAAAACCGATTGCAATACCACCAACACCGCCAAAGGCCAACACACCTGATATAGACAAACCAAACAACTGCATCATCATTAGCAGAGCGCTAATCACCACAATAATTTTGAGCACCTTACCTACGGCTTCAGCAGTACTGGCATCCCAGGCTAGACGACTCGCCGAAGGGCTTAATAGCAAAGCCTGCAATATCGAGATAACACGTATTAAAAACCAGGCTAATAATATAACTAACAAAGGTTCACGAATCTGGCTCAATAGCGCGAGTGATTCATTTTTTATGGCGCTAGCCAAAACTTCCCCTATCCAGCTAAACCCAAGTAACCACAAGCCTAACAACAAAGGTCGCCGTGCCGCGTGAAGCAAGGTTATATCTAACTGTTGCTGTCGCTGCGCATAACGGGTTATCCAGTTGTTTGTTAACCATTGGGCTAAAACAATGACAGCAATTAGCAAGCCTATTTTAATTAACAACAATAGGTCAGCATCAACAATAGATAGAAATTGATTAAATTCATGCAACATTTTAGCTAAACTCCTTATGCTAGCTTTTCCATTGGGGTAACTGGAGCCTCTGATGCGGCAACCAGCACCGACACTAGTTGCTGCAGAATTTCTGGCAACTCACGTTGAGCAGCATATTCTACCGCGCAGATAGCCGCCAAGGCTTCACTGTTTGACAAGGTAAAAACCATCATGCCTAGCAGGTGATGAAAACGCCAAAAAAACTGTTCGTGATTCATACTAGGCATATGTTCTCGCATGATTTGCATAAGCAACAAGAAAAGTGGCGCATATTGATGAGTAAGGTGCTTTCGCAGGTGACCTTGGGACTGACTGTACGCTGAGTTAATTAAGCGTGCGAACAGGGCCACCCTAGAAGGGGTGCGCTGGGCAATAGTGAGTGTTTCAAGCAATAACCCTCGATACAACTCGGTCAACACTTGATGATGATTATCATGTTGAGTGCCGAGCACCTCCAATCGCTTTTGCATGCCTACAGTGAGCGGTTCAAAGAAGCGATTGGCTACAGCCTGTATTAAACCTTTTTTTGAACCAAAGTGGTAATTAACCGCCGCTAGGTTCACCCCCGCTTTGCTGGTTATGGTGCGTAAAGATGTTTCAACAAAACCATGCGCTCCAAATTCAAACTCCGCCGTATCAAGTATGCGTTCAACAGTTGCTTTTTTCACTAATTATTGCCCTTTTAACAAATAACGTTTGAAACGTTCGTTTCAAACTATCATGAAGCATAGCGCATGCGCAAGCAGAGCGTGTTAATGAAGTAGGAAGTTATGGTTACTTCAGTTACTATGTACGTTTTAATACCCTAACCTACTCATTTGCCATGCCTTTTCAAAACTGCCCTCGTAATATTTGGTTGTTGTGCCTAGCTCAGGTGTTTGCATTTACCAGCGCTAATGTCACTATCTTCCTTGGTGGCATCATAGGCTCACTATTGACGCCATCGCCCGCGCTAGCCACAATGCCTGTGGCATCTATGGTCGTCGGCATGGCCAGTGGCACAGTCCCCGCTTCTTTAATCATGAGCAAGAAAGGCCGGCGTTTTGGCTTTATTGGCGCCGCGATTTTTGCTAGTGGCGCCTCCCTAATGGGTGCCTTAGCCATTGACATGGCAAATTTTTGGGCATATTGCCTAGCCTGTTTTTGCATTGGCTTAAACGTGGCTTTTGTACAGCAATACCGATTTGCCGCGGCAGAAAGTGTACTACCAGAATATGCA
>JAAERS010000185.1 GCA_024230095.1 Gammaproteobacteria bacterium
AGCGGATCATAATCGGTGGGCGTGTAGCCCAGTTTTTCACAAAGCAACACCGTCTTTGAGAGCCCATCAGTCACGTCCTTCTCTTTGCAACCACCCGCGTTGGCGTCGGCCTCAACACCATAAAATATGCCATCGTCTTTGTTGCCGTGGGCCGTTCTAAAGCAATGCCAGTTGGTCAGCCCCGCTGCACCGCCGTAGTGAGTAATTCCACCAAAAATACTTGTAATGTTTTGCACCGGATTGGTCGGGCAGGCAGCAAATGCAAAGGCAGTTTGAATGACTGCCTTGTTCGGTACTTTTGATGGATCCTTGCTCACATCCAGTTCTGCATACTCAGTTGCATGCTCCATAAAGGGCAGGATCTCGATGATCCACGAGCGGGTGTCAGAGTACCACGGGTTGTAGCCTGCCGGGGCGCTACCATTACCACAGCTAAAGTATTTACTGGGGTCACTGGCTGATAACTGGTGCTTCTGCCCGGGTGGAAAAGCATTTTTACTATCTAGGTAGTTGTGACAT
>JAAERS010000186.1 GCA_024230095.1 Gammaproteobacteria bacterium
ACTGGCGGGTATGAGTTTTGTTCAACTCTATGCGCCAGGCGCACCGTGTATTTTTGGTACCTTTGCTAGCTCCATCTCCATGCAGTCAGGCGCCCCCACTTTTGGCACCCCAGAACCGTCTTTGGTGACCTATGGGGCGGCACAACTTGCTCGCCGGTTGGGCGTACCTTTCCGCAGCGGTGGCTCACTACCTGGCTCCAAAATCCCTGATGCCCAAGCCGCCTACGAAAGTGCTAATACACTAAACTCGACCGTGATGGCCGGTGTTAACTTCGTTCTTCACTCTGCTGGCTGGATGGAAGGCGGCCTCGTCATGGACTACGAGAAGTTTGTGATGGATCTGGACCAACTCGGCATGATGCATACCCTCACTCAAGGTATTGATATGAGCGAAAATGGTCAAGCGATGGATGCTATCCGCGAAGTAGGACCCGGCAATCACTACCTAGGCTGCGCCCATACTCAAGCCAACTTTCAAACGGCCTTTTACATGTCTGACCTAACCGACAACAATAGTTTCGAACAATGGGAAGAAGATGGCAGCTTGGACATGCGTCAGCGGGCTAACTTACAGTGGAAGAAAAAGCTGAGCGCATACCAAGCACCAGAGTTAGATCCAGCGATCGACGAAGCTTTACAAGCTTTTATCAGCGAGCGCAAGGCGGCACTTACAGGCACTGGCGATTTCTAGGCCTTTAAGTATCAATTGGCAACACCTGAATGGGGCGGTTCTATAAAGAGCCGCCCTTTTTTTGATTAACCTTTACTGGCACCCATGCAATCAGGCGCCGCAGGCATACTATTTTTTTGGGCCCATTGCTGTGGCGTATAACAATGCAATGCTAAGGCATGGATAGGGTTATTCATCAAATCACCTACCAAACCATATACCAATTGGTGACGTTTCACCGGCATTAGTCCTACAAACTGATCCGACACTAATAACAAACTAAAGTGACTGTCCTGAGCCGGCCCGCTGTGCTTGTGGCTATCATTCGTCAGCTGGTGATAACTGACCGCCAACGGTCCAACCACGGCCGCCAATAACTGATCTTCAATACTCACAACTTCCCCTCTTCTATTAACTGGCCATGATCCAGGCCAAGTCTAAACACGGCCTACACACACGACATCCATTCTATCACAGCCCTATCCTTAAGGGCGTTTTAACAGCCTTGCTCATAGTGACTATTATAGGTTATTCAAATTGGTTCGAAGTTTCTTTTTAATCGCACCAATGCCAGCTAAATTAATCTCAAAAACAACATGCTATTGGACACAGAAGTAAGACTTTAGCCCGACAAATCCTGCGTACCTAAAAACCTATCAAAAAAACCTAAGTTATTCAGATAAAATAAAAAAATGCTCTTGACGAAAGGCCTGTGGATCATTAATATTCGCACCCACATTAAGTGATTCCTCGATAGCTCAGTTGGTAGAGCAGTAGACTGTTAATCTATTGGTCGCTGGTTCGAGTCCAGCTCGAGGAGCCATTCCATATAAAGAAGCCGCTTAGTTGCGGTTTTTTTGTGCCTGATCCTAGCGTAATTCATGGCCGCTACCAATACGCTATAGGTATGCTAGAACCTATTTGCCCCTGCGATCATTTATAACCCAACGATTACAGCAGCAGAATCCAAAAAGTTAGTTTTAAAGGCCACCAGGTTAAGGTATTACAAATTATCTATAGCGGCGCCCATAGCGCATAACCGCGCACTTTACAGGCAAAGAGAAAATATAACGGTAAAAGTAGCAATGGACAGTAATGTATTGGAGAAAGAGGTCAATCTATTAGGCTTCAGCTCAAGCTTAAACTATCTCGTCCACCGTGCGCTTCGTATCAAGTTTTGACTCTTGCAGATAGGCCTTGATTTCGAGCTGCTGTCTAGAAACATCTTGCAGGTCTAGGAGCTGCTTGGAACGCACTTCCAGTTCCTTTAAGTCCATTTTAGAACGTTGAATTAATGCCGCACCAGCATCCTCATACATAATAGCTTTAAAAGTTTCCGTGTCCAACTGCTCTTTGGCCAAGCTATTGGCTTGAATGTCTTGCTTTTGATCAAAGGCTTTGATGTCAGCCACTTGCAATTGTGACTTTGCTAATTGAAGTTGTTGAGAGGAATAACTTGCATCGATCATGAATTTGCCTGTGCAAAGCCTAAATGTGTCATTCATCTGCCAACGTAGTCGACATTGAGATGATGTCCTAGGATCACAGTAAATATAATGCGACGTGAATTCTATGGGTATTTTACGCCCATTTTTGATCTATATCAGTTATTTATCCTTAGCTTTGAATTCTATAAATTGATATCAAACAACTACTTAGCTGTTTTTGCAACCAATCGAAACAACATTGATAGTAATCAGCCCCAAAGCACTCATTTATCTATACAGTGCGCTTTTTTCAATTTTGAGATTAATCATATGGAACTGGTTTGCCCGGCTGGCAATATTCCGGCTCTAAAAGCCGCCGTAGAAGCGGGTGCCGACGCTGTCTACATTGGCTTCAAAGATGATACCAATGCACGCAGCTTTGCTGGTTTAAATTTTTCCGGTACCAAGGCCAACAAGGCTGTACAACTGGCACACAGCAAAGGCACCAAGCTGTTTGTTGCGATCAACACCTTTCCTCAAGCACAACGCTGGCAAACTTGGCAGTACGCGGCTGATCAGGCAGCTGATTTGGGGGTGGATGCCATCATTGCGGCCGATATCGCCGTGCTGGATTACATCAGCGAACGCCACCCAAATATAAACTTACACCTATCCGTCCAAGGTTCGGCAACCAACCGTGAAGCATTGGCCTTTTATGAGCAACAATTTGGTATTCGCCGTGCTGTTTTGCCAAGGGTGTTGTCAATGGCTCAATTAAGCCACCTTAGTAAAACGAGCCCTGTGGAACTGGAAGTTTTTGGTTTTGGTAGCCTGTGTATTATGGCCGAAGGCCGTTGCTACCTTTCTAGCTATCTAACCGACCAGTCGCCTAACACAGGCGGCGTTTGCTCACCCGCTAAAGACGTTGAATGGGTCTCCACCGACCAAGGTCAAGATACCTACTTAAATGGCGTATTGATCGACCGTTTCCAAGCCCACGAAAAAGCCGGCTACCCTACCCTATGCAAAGGCCGTTTCCAAGCCGGTGAGCACACTTACCATGCCCTAGAAGAACCTACCAGCTTGAACACCTTAAACCTGCTACCTGACCTAATGCAAATGGGAATATCAGCCATAAAAATCGAAGGTCGACAACGCAGTCCCGCTTACATCGCCCAAGTAGCCGACATTTGGCGCCAAGCTATCGACAACGCCTCACAGGGCATTAAGCAACAGCCAAAACACTGGAACAACAGCCTGGCGGCACTTTCCGAAGGCCACCAAACGACTCTCGGCGCCTACCATCGCCCTTGGCAATAGGACAAAATAAGCATGCAGTTAACTCTGGGACCCATCCCCTTCTTTTGGCCCAAAGAACAAATTTTGGCATTTTATGAATGTTTGCAAGACCAGCCGGTAGAACGCATTTATATCGGTGAAACAATTTGCAGCAAACGCCGTGAGATGCGCACTCAAGATTGGTTAGATTTGGCCCAAATGCTGGGTGAGCAAGGCAAGGAAGTTGTACTCTCTACATTGACATTAATCGAAGCCGAATCTGAGCTAAAACAGCTTAAACGCCTGTGCGCACAGGGCCAATTCTTGGTTGAGGCCAATGATATGGGTGCTGTGCAGCTGCTTAGTCAACAGCACGTGCCCTTTGTTACCGGTTCTGCCATCAATATCTACAATGGGCGCAGCCTAAGGCGCCTGCAGCAAGCAGGCATGCAGCGCTGGAATCTGCCCGTAGAGCTTTCTCAAAATTCTCTCCGAGACACCCTATCGCAAGCTAAGGAACTAACAAAACAAGCCCTACCTGAAGTGGAAATATTGGCTTATGGGTACCTGCCACTGGCTTACGCCGCGCGCTGTTTTACCGCACGGCATCGCAATTTAGCCAAAGATGACTGTGGCTTTTGCTGTATCGAATACCCACAGGGAATACCCCTTACCAGCCAAAATGGTGAGTCGCTATTTATCATGAATGGTATTCAAACCATGTCAGCTAAACGTTTTGATTTGCTGGATCAGGTAAGCACGATGCGAGACATCGGTGTAGACGCCCTGCGTATCAGTCCCACACAAACTGATATGTCAGGTGTCATTGCGCGCTTTCACCAAGCCATTACAGAACCACAAAGCATGACTACCAATGCCCAGCACATAAACTTAGTAGATGCTGATAGTCACTGCAATGGTTATTGGTTTGGCCAGCCCGGTATGGACCAGCGAGCCATAGAATTGAACGAATAGATTATTGAGCCGTAGCATGCCACGCCAGCGGCTTATTCAACCAGTCCATACCTTGACGCAGGTATCCTGGCAATTCATCCATATCCACGCCATCAAGCACATTGCGTATTTCCAAACCCAGCTCGGTATCACCACTTAGGCGCAGACGGCGCTGAAAAAACAAGGTATCTGGATCTTGTTGGCGACCTAACATGCGCATCAAGTCGATACTCTTACCCGCAATCGTGGTGAGCCTGCTATGGGCTGCCAATAGGGGTGGCTGAGCCTGCATCATCAATCGAGTTTGTTGCATGGTAAAGTACCAGCTACAATGAATATCTTCCACTTCCACTTGCAACCAGTTGCCCTCAAGACAATCCAAGTCACCATCCTCTAAAGGCTCACGCAATACTTCACTCATCAACCTCAGGACCAACTTAGATTGTACTTGGGGAGGCGCTTTGTGACCCAACTTAAGGCCCTGCGCCACGGCCCGAAACAAACCCTTGCTGGCCTGACCTTTAATGGTTTTTGAAATAGCTTTAGGAATGTTGTTCAACATACAAGTGACCCTGTTAGGAGACAATACAATAATGGCCATATTCTACTTCAAATGCCTAACAACGGAGCTGACATGCCTCAATATGCCAAGACAAAATCGATTTACCGCGAAGCCCCAGCATTAATAGCCTCTATCATACTCTATTCAACAAGTTACAGGTTATCGTGCTACATCTGTTTTAGACTGATTGATTTCCATAATTATCTGGCTAGCCCACTCCCCCACTATAGGAATAAACTCCAACTGACCTAGGGCCAAAACCAAAAAATACACCACAATGGTGGCCCCCAAAAAAGAACCTAATCCAAAGGCAATTCCCTGTACAAAATAAGCCCACAAAGCAGACCGCCAGGATGACTGTATCCGCGCAAAGCGATGGCTCAGCAGCTGCTGCTGTAGCCTCTCCAGTTGCACGTGACTCGCTGTTTCCGGGGATTCTCTATCTGACATAGGGCGCTCCTGAAGATAATAACCAATGCGGGCTAAATGAACGGCTACACTTAATAGCATTGGCCCATCCAATTAGCTTTTAAATCAAATTTAACAATACCCCAAAATAATATCACCAACCAGCCTCCCTCATGAAAATTAATAACTTAGGTTTGCAAGCCGACCTCATGTTGCTCTGTCTTGATGGCCAGTTATTAACCTAGCGAAATATTGGTAGCTCAATGTAAGTGATCACTGGGGCAATTTCCCGGTATTGGCTAAACAGCCCCTACCCGGCCAAATGCAAGCTGAATATGACATCTATTGCCAATGCAAAATATCATGCAGCAAGGATCTACCAAAGGTAGGATTTGTAAAACATAAATGTGTATAAGCCTTGATCCAATTTTGCTAAGATTTGTGGCTTGCCCTCATAAGCATCATCGTAGACAATGATTCACCGCTCATTGAGATCATCACACCATGACCAAACCCGGGCTACAAGCCTACATCTTGCTTGTAATACAAAGTGCCATTTGGGGCTCGTCTTTTCAGGCCATCAAGTTTGCATTGGAGGACTTTGGCCCCATCACCATTGCTGCTGGCCGAATTCTACTCGCTACCATTGTGCTTATGTTATTTGCTTGGTCACAAGGGCAACGCATGCCGCGTCACTTGCCAACCCTGTTGCGCATAATACTAGTGGGTTTTTTCAGCTGCGCCCTACCGTTTTTTTTAATTCCTTGGGGTGAGCAAAGTGTCGACTCTGGTCGCGCTGCCATATTTATGGCAACAGGGCCCCTTATCGCCATCCTATTGGCTCACTTTACTACCCAGGACGAGCGCTTAAACCGAGGCAAATTAATTGGTTTTATAATCGGCTTTATTGGGGTTATATTGGTTGTGGGGGTCCACAGTTTGAGTAGCGGAGTGGGTCAACTGATGCCGCAATTAGCACTCATGATTGCCGCCACATCCTATGTTGTTTCGGGGCTTTTGGTAAGGAGCATACACGGAGTCAAAAGCGCCATGCTATCGGCCTGTGTACTCTTGGCAGGCAGTGTCTTGACCATGCCTGCGGCGCTCCTAATGGAACAGCCTATTACCAATCTCATGAGTAGCCACTTCAGCGCTTTGGCGGCTTTGATCTATCTAGGTTTACTGCCCACAGGGTTGGCTTTTTTATTTCGCTTTTACCTCATCAAACAACATGGTTACACCTTTCTGTCTCAAGTCGGTTATTTAGTGCCCCTGTTCAGCGTTATATTTGGCGCAGTGCTACTTGATGAACAGCTCACCCTCAGTATGATCTCTGGCTTGGCATTGATTCTTTCAGGCATTTATATCAGTGGCAAAAAAGCTTAGTTACACACCTACATCACTAATAATACTTAACCAACTCTTTTCTACGGCATAAATAAAAAAGCCGACTTTTATAGTCGGCTTTTTTATAAGTTGGCACCAACTGTATCAGTTGGCCATGAAATTAGGCAGCCATAACACCAGGCCTGGCAGCAGTATTAAAATGGTCAAGCGAACGATATCAACAAGCCAAAATGGCGTCACACCACGGAATATAGTTTGTAATTTCACATCGGAAAGCATGCTTTTTAATACAAACACATTAAGACCAACAGGTGGCGTAATGAGGCTAATTTCAGTGATTACCACTACAATAATACCAAACCAAATTAACGCCATCTCTGGATCCATCAAAGCCATGGAGTATTCACCCAAATCCAAGCCCATCACTAATGGGTAGAACACAGGCACCGTTAGCATGATCATCGACAAGCTTTCTAACACGGTACCCAAAACGACATAAACAGCCATGATTAACAAAATCACAACAATGGCCGATAGATCAAAAGATACGACCCATTCTGATAGTAAATCAGGTAAACCGGCAATATTAATGTAATTGGAAAATATCTCGGCACCTATAAGTATGACGAAAATCATACCCGTAGTACGCGCACTTTCTACCAGTGTTTCATACAACACGCGCCAACTTAGTCGACCTCGAAACAGGGCAATAAAAAACGCACCCGAAGCGCCAATACCCGCCGCTTCTGTTGGCGTAAATATGCCCCCATATATGCCACCAATTACCAGTGTAAAGAGGCCTAAGACACCACTAACCCCCCACAAAGACTGCAAGCGGGCAGCCCAATCTGTGCGCTCCCCACGAGGACCTATTTCTGGTTTAAGAGTCACGGCTACCAATACCGCGACCAAATACAAAATGACACCCAGAAAGCCGGGCAAAATACCCGCGATAAATAACAAGCCAATATCACTTTCGGTCATTATGCCGTAGATAATTAGGATAACACTAGGTGGAATCAAGATACCCAAGGTGCCACCAGCCGCAATCGAACCGGTAGCCAAACCATCGTCATAACCATAGCGACGCATGGGCGGCAAAGCCACTTTAGACATGGTGGCTGCCGTCGCTAGGCTTGAACCACAAACGGCACTGAAGCCCCCACAAGCCACTACCGTAGCCATAGCCAAGCCACCACGCCGATGGCCAAGAAAAGCGTTAGCTGCGGCATAAAGCTCATCTGACAACCCAGCTCGTGTTACAAAATTGCCCATCAAGATAAACAAAGGCACCACGGACAGGCCATAGTTCATACCCGTATCATAGGTAATGATGCTCGCCATCGCTAACGAGCCATCAAAGCTGGTCATCAAACCAAAGCCAACATAACCAACCAAACCCATGGCAAAAGCAATAGGCATCCGTACCACGATCACGAGCGTAAGCATGGTCGCAAATGCAATCAGGGATTCATTCATAATTTGAGTCTTCGATCATCACCAACACGAAAGTTAGTATATTGCCAAGCCAAAGCCAAACTGACCAACGCAGCCAAACCAAGGGTGACACTTATAATAAAAAATACTGGGCTCATCGGCACATGTAGCATGGCTGATTGGTCTCCATATTTGATGGCTTCCAATCCCTTATGCCATACGGATATGCTCAGAGCACCCATTACCACAGACATGGTTAAGGAAATTAAAATATCACGAACCTTGACGATAAATGGAGGCATAACACCATCAATCAAATCCACCGCTATATGCTCATCATTAGCACTGGCCAAGGGAATACCTGCAAAAATCAATATCACCAACATTAACTCGGTGATTTCATAAGCACCCATTATTGGCGAATTGAACAGGTAACGACCAAATACATCCAATAAGGTCAAGATCATCATCATAAACAACAAGATAGCAGTTATACCGCCCAAGCTTCGTTGCAAAAAGAGCTGCAAGTTGGCACCCAAAGAAGAGCCGGCGCGTAAGCGCCGGCTGTTATTATCTTCGTTTGACATACTATTTACTTAGCACTCTGTGCTGCGATCTCAGAACGCAGGTCATACAGTGCAGCTTTACCGTCCACACCCAGTCCATTAGCCGTTTCAATCCAGTTGGCTTCTACATGCTTGGTAATATCACGAACTTCTTTTACCATTGCGGCGCTCGCTTTTTGAGTCTTAATACCCGCAGCATCCATAGCAGCGCGGCCAGCAGCATCAGCGTTATCCCAACCTTGACCGGCGATACGAGCAAAGTTTTCTCCAGAAGCGCGCATCATAGCGTCTTGGTTCGCTTGCGACAGTCCCTCGAACTTGGCAGGGTTCATCACTAAGAAGAAAGACGTGTTGTACAAACCACCAGGCAATGTTGTCGCGTGATTCAACAGCTTGGACAACTTAAAGGACTTGATCGATTCCATTGGCAAAAAAGTACCATCAGCAACACCGCTAGACAGCATTTCGTAGTTTTTAGTTGCCGAAGCCATAATAGGCGTCACGCCCAAAGACTTAGCCACATCAGCAACTACGCCACCACCAATGCGGATCTTCAAACCAGCCAGGTCAGAAACAGTAGTAATGGGACGCACTGCGTTGTGAATCACGCCTGGACCATGTGTCATCAAACCTAACAGCTTCGCTCCTTCGTGCTCGTTAATCTGTTCAAAGTGCTTCTTATATATGCGCCAGTAGGCTACAGAAGTCGCTTCGGCACTATCACCAAGGAACGGTAGTTCTACGGCAGCAGTCAGCTTAAACCGGCCTGGCTGGTATCCGTGCACACCATAAGACAAATCAGCCACGCCATCTTTGGCTAGATCAAAGTGGGCAGGTGGCGCACCTAAGGGCTTTGGCAGGATGCGGATCTTTAGCTCGCCCTTACTTTCGGCCTCAACGGCCTCAATCCACGGCTTAATCATGCTTGCCACAATTGGGTGCTTGGGTGGCAACCAAGATGACATTAATAAGGTTTCGGCTGCACTAGCGACACTCGTAGCGCCCATCAGCAGACCGGAAGTTAACGTTGCTACAAATAACTTTTTCATTGCTCTCTATACTCCATTAATATTTTTATATGAGTAGTAATTTCTTATCAAAAAGTAGGTTCCATTAACTTGTATGACACATTGATGCAGTGTCACCGATATTAATCCATAATACAATTGATAAGACAACTAGCTTACACAACATTTAATTAACACGTAAACTAATATCTTAATTTTCTTATCATTACACTGATTATACTCAACACTCCAGTGAGTATTAGCAATTTACCATACAATAATATGATTTCTATTGAAACTACTATTCGCTTTTTTAGGCACTTTGCAACTATAGTCTAATACCAAATCAACAAGCAGCTTGTACAAACAGCTATAATCCACTACATTGTGCGCAACCTATCGTTGAGCACCCTACTGTATGTCTGCCACACTTGAAACCATTCTTGACAACTTTCAAAAACGCCGTCCACTGCGCGCGGGCTCTTTGATAATGACCATCTTTGGTGATGCTTTAATGCCTCGCGGTGGCGAGGTTTGGCTCGGCAGCCTCATCAATGTGGTAGAACCATTTGGCCTCAATCCGCGCCTAACTCGCACGGCTGTATTTCGACTCACACAAGACCAATGGCTGCGCGCCAAGCCCATAGGCCGTCGTAGTTATTATCAAGTCACCGAGTCAGGCCGCGCTAGCTTTACCCAAGCTTTCAAACGCATCTACGCCAATGCTAGCCCAGACTGGCGAGGTGAATGGACTCTAGCCATATTAAGCTTGCTAGACAATGATGAACGTAAAGCTCTACGTCAAAAACTCAGCTGGTTGGGGCTTGGTCAAGTAGGCCCACAAACCATGATGCACCCCAGTGCTAACGTAACTGATATAGAGAAATTATTGAAACACAATAATGTGCAAGATCGAGTTATGCTGATTCATGGCCTAAACCAAGGAGACAAGGTCACGGCAGCTATGCTTAAACAAATTGAATCTTGCTGGGATCTCAACAGTCTCGGTGTAGACTATCAGTCATTTCTAGACATGTTTCGCCCACTTTATCAAGAACTCAGCAGTAACAGCCTCTCAAACAAACAGGCATTTCAGGCGCGCACTCTGCTCATCCACGAATACCGGCGCATCATGTTGAAAGACCCATGTTTGCCTGATGAATTACTCTGCGCCGACTGGAATGGCCGTGCCGCAAGGCAACTTTGCGCCAACTTGTATCAATTATTGTGGCGAGGTGCCGAAGATTATATTTCTAGTTACTTAGAAACCGCCGATGGTCCCTTACCCCCAGCCAATAGTAAATTTATGCGCCGGTTTGGTGGTTTAAGCTAAATAGCACACCAGAGAACGAATAATACCGGCATAGATTGGTCAGTTTGAGGTTCTACAAAGCTTATTGCCTTAACCACAAGTTTCCTTTTTGGGTTTTGAGCAAGCCACATTGAGGCGCCCCCGATCAGCCTCAATTTCACTAAGAGGCTCACACTCTCGCAAACTTTCTTGGCTACGCAGTACCAGATTTTGATAATCTTTGGTGCCTTGCGACTTCCAGTTTATTTCGCTATCGCTTACCTGCCGGACTACCTTTGCTGGCATACCTACCACCATGGAGCGCGGCTCACACTCAAAACCAGCCTTAACGAATGCACAGGCAGCAACAATGGACTCGGCACCAATCACCGCATTATCTAAAACCACCGCATTCATACCAACCAAAGCGTTACGACCTACACGAGCACCATGCACAACCGCACCATGCCCTATATGACCATGCTCTTCGATGATGGTATCTGTGCCAGGAAAGCCATGCATCACACAGGTATCTTGTACATTACTACCCTGCTCCAACACCAAACGACCAAAATCACCACGTAAACACGCCCCTGGGCCGACATAACAATCTGGGCCAATGTGCACATCACCTATCAGTACGGCGGTGGGATGTACGTAGGCATCTGGATGGACAACTGGCTTGAAACCGTCAATTTCGTAATAAGGCATAACTTTCTACTCTATTTAATTTTGTTGAACAGTGCGAAAATAATCGCTAGCACCAAAAGGATACAAAAAACCACATTACTTATACTTTTGTGTATCTTTTTAACCATAAGCTGGATTATCATTGATCCAAATCAAAATTACCACTAGTGAAATAACTATGCTCGAAGATCTAAACAATCTTGTCATTCGCTCCCAAGCAGATCGAGTGCTCACCCTAACGTTGAATCGTCCACATGCGCTAAACGCTCTCAATACAGCATTATTGATGGAGCTAGCTGGCCTATTACGCTCGGCCGACAAGGACGATACAGTCGGTGCTGTGGTAATCACAGGTAACCAAAAAGCGTTCGCCGCTGGTGCTGATGTGAAAGAAATGGCTTCTATGAATGCCACTGATTTACATCGCGACCCTCGAGTACAGGCGTGGGCAGACATCGGTCGTTTTAAAAAACCCGTCATTGCAGCGGTCAACGGCTTCTGTTTAGGGGGTGGCTGCGAGTTGGCCATGTGCGCCGACTATATCATTGCGGGTCACCAAGCCAGCTTTGGCCAACCTGAGGTAAAGCTTGGCATCATGCCTGGTGCTGGCGGAACGCAACGATTAATCCGACTTGTAGGTCCCGCCAAGGCTAGACAAATGATGCTCACTGGTGCCACTATCAATGCTAAGCAGGCGCTTAGTGCGGGCCTGATTGCCGAAGTCACTGCAGCCGAGATAGTGCTAGAAAAAGCCCAAGCCCAAGCTAAGCAAATCGCCCACTACGCCCCTATTGCCGTAGCAGCGATTAAAGACTGTTATAACCAAGCGCTAGACCTAGAATTGCAACAGGGCTTAGCCTATGAACGACGCAGTTATTGCGTTGTCAGTAGCAGTGAAGATCGTAATGAGGGCATTGACGCTTTCTTAAATAAACGTCACCCAGTGTATAAAAATCGTTAGGCCAACCAATCAGGATCGGAACATGGAACAGAGTATAATTCTCGATATCAATAAAGGGGTGGCTCAAATCACCCTTAATCGGCCCCAAAGTCTCAACAGCTTTAATACAGAAATGCAAGAAAGTCTGTTGTCTGCTTTAAAAACTATCACCAGGGATGATAGCGTGCGTTGCGTACTCATTACCGGCAATGGCCGCGGTTTTTGTGCAGGTCAAGACCTAAGCGACCGCCAACAAGATGATAGCTCGGGGCCACCTGATCTTGGTGATACTCTGGAAAAGTATTACAACAAAGTCATTCGCGGCATACAGACTATGGACATGCCCGTAGTGTGCGCCGTGAATGGTGTAGCCGCTGGAGCCGGAGCCAACATTGCCTTGGCTTGTGACATCGTTATTGCGGCAGAAAGCGCAAGTTTCATTCAGGCATTTTGTCGCTTAGGGCTGGTGCCTGACGCTGGGGGCACCTGGATGCTACCCCGTTTAGTCGGCATGGCCAAAGCCAAAGCCTTGTCTATGTTAGGTGACAAGGTGAGCGCCACCGATGCAGAGCGGATGGGTATGATTTACGCCGTCAAACCCGACGATGAATTTTTGCACCATACTCAGGAACTGGCGCGCCACCTAGCCACCCAGCCAACCTATGGTTTAGGCCTCATCAAACGCGCCCTTAATGAAAGTCTAGATAATGATCTGGACACCCAACTCGATGTAGAGCGAGACTACCAGCGCTTAGCTGCTCGAAGCGAAGACTATAAAATTGGTGTTAATGCCTTCTTAAACAAAACCAAACCGGTTTTTAAGGGCCGCTAAGTGCCACGGACTGAACGAGATACTCTCATGACCAATGCACTACCCTCTTCTGCGACGATTGCCGTTATCGGCGCTGGCACCATGGGTGCAGGTATCGCTCAAGTTGCGGCACAAGCCGGCCACCCTGTGTGGCTGCTAGATCAAGAACTGGCGGTTTGCGAGGCGGCCATTGCCAAGCTGACAGCCGGTTTAGATAAGTTGGTTGGGCGCGGTAAAATCAGCGCCCAGCGGGCGGCACAAACCATGGCCAATATCAGGCCTACTAGCGACCCACACAAACTGGCTGGCAGTAGATTGGTCATTGAAGCCATAGTTGAAGATTGCCAAATTAAACACCACGTTATGGCCGATCTTATGGATATTTGCGGTAGGGACTGCATCTACGCCAGCAATACTTCCTCTATACCTATTGCTGATATCGCACTTGGTTTGGCATGCCCAGAGCAAATGGTAGGCATGCATTTTTTCAATCCAGCGCAAATCATGAAGCTAGTTGAAGTGGTTAGCAGTATACATACCCGCCCTAATGTAGCCGATACCATCTATCACACAGCAGCAACCTGGAACAAGATTGCCGTACACACAACCGACTCCCCAGGCTTCATAGTGAATCGAGTAGCACGCCCTTTCTACGCTGAAGCATTGCGCATGATCAGCGAAGGCATGGGAAATTATACAACCATCGATACCATCATGCGTGAGGCGGGTGGGTTCCGTATGGGCCCATTTGAGCTAATGGATCTCATTGGTCATGATGTTAACTATGCCGTTACCGAGCTCGTTAGCGAAGCTCTTTATCATCCCTTATTTGAAGTATCATCAATACAAAAGGCCTTGCTTGATAAAGGCCATTTGGGACGCAAAACTGGCCGTGGATATTATGACTATAGTGCGGATTTACCCCACCTAGAAAATACTGCTACAGCGAGTACAACGGGTACCCTGGTGATTGCTGAAGATGACTTTTTAAAACCACTATGGCAACGTCTAAGCACCGCCGGGGTCGCTGCCACAACAGGCACTAGCAGTCGCTTTAATGA
>JAAERS010000187.1 GCA_024230095.1 Gammaproteobacteria bacterium
GGTCTAGCACTGAATGTGGCTATGGACTTACGTCCCTTTTTGGCGATTAATCCATGCGGTTATCCGGGTTTGAATATGATTCAGCTAGCCGACTTGCAAGCAAACGTTACTGTGCATGAGGTGTCGCAGCAGTTGCTGTCTAATTTGATACAGCAGCTGGGTTATAGCGAGGTGAAAACCTTGCATACAAGCTGGCAAGCCTCATAAGCCTAGAGTATAAAGGTTAATTAATTATCATGACAAAATCCTACAAAGCTGAAACTGGTGTGAAACTGCGGGGTGCCGATAAGGTGGCGCGTATTCCGGTCAAGGTTATTCCTACGGAAACCATGCCGCGCAAGCCGGAGTGGTTGCGTATTAAAGTGCCTTCTTCGCCTGAAATTTCACGCATAAAAAACAAGTTGCGTGAACACAAGTTGTCGTCAGTATGTGAAGAGGCCAACTGCCCTAATTTGGGGGAGTGTTTTAATCACGGTACAGCCACCTTTATGATTATGGGTGAAATTTGTACCCGCCGTTGCCCGTTTTGTGACGTCGCTCACGGACGCCCCAATGCCTTGGATGAAAGTGAGCCAACAGAATTAGCCACTGCCGTCGCCGACATGGGCCTGAAGTATGTGGTGGTCACATCAGTAGACCGGGATGATCTGCGAGATGGTGGCGCACAGCATTTTGCAAACTGTATTGAAGCGATCAATGAGCGTACACCTAATACTCAAGTGGAAGTGTTAGTGCCTGATTTTCGCGGGCGTATGGACATCGCTTTGGATATTTTGGCGAAGACACCGCCGCAGGTATTTAATCACAATCTGGAATCGGTGCCGCGTTTGTATAAAAAAATCCGCCCAGGGTCCGATTATAAGTGGTCGCTGGAGTTGCTAAAAAACTACAAAAAACGCTGTCCTGAGGTGCTGACAAAGTCAGGACTCATGGTGGGTTTGGGTGAAACCAACGAAGAAATTATGGCTGTGTTGCGTGACCTACGGGATCATGATGTGGATATGCTGACTTTGGGGCAGTATCTGCAACCCAGTCGTAACCATCTGGCAGTAGAACGCTTTGTCTCTCCAGAAGAGTTTGATGAGTTAGGTGAGAAGGCCAAAGCTATGGGTTTCAAGCACGTTGCCAGCGGGCCATTGGTGCGTTCATCGTATCATGCTGATTTGCAAGCCAGTGGTTATGAAATCAGCTAGGCGCAGGGTTAGCTACTGTCCTTTGTGCGGCACAACTTTATAGGTAACTCATTAGTGTACTATTTTGGAAAAGCCAGTAGCAGCTCGCAACTGGCTTTTTTATTGGGCCGGTTTTTTGATTAGGCCGCACTTAGCACTAGATAGCGCTTGCTCAAGCCTTGATTGTTGATTACTCTGAAACTCATCGGTATACAAATAAAAAAAGAGGAGTTAGTGTGGCTAAAGTACATTGGTTGGGGGCGGGATTGTCTACGCCACCGGGTATTAGGCGTCTTGTTGAATTGGGTTTTGATCTATGGTTGTGGAACCGCAGCGTCGCTAAGGCGCAGGACATCCTGCAAGGTGTGCAGGGGCAAAGCCAAGTAAAATCCATGGACTGGCAGGACTTAGCGGCTAATGTCAGTGCCGGTGATGTGGTGGTGTCCATGTTGCCAGGTACATTCCATGTGCAAGCCGCTGAACTGGCCATTGCCAATGGTGCCCATTTTGTATCCAGCAGCTATATCAGCCCAGAAATGCAGTCCTTACACGAAGCGTCAATTGCTGCTAACGTTTGCTTGGTGAACGAGGTAGGACTAGATCCCGGTATTGACCACTTGATGGCTCACTGTCTGATTGACTCTTATCGCAAATCAGCCGCTTATGCGGTGTCCAATGAAGTGGAATTTAAGTCTTATTGTGGTGGTCTGCCAGCACAAATGAATGACTTTACCTATAAGTTTTCTTGGTCGCCTTTGGGGGTTCTCAAAGCGCTCAAGTCGCCCGCCCAATGGCGCGAGTTTGCGGCGACGCAAAATAGTGCTAAGCCATGGTTGTCGGTCCGCTCTTATGGGGCACGTTTAACTGACGGTAGCAGTGAGATTTTTGAAGCCTATCCTAACCGAGACTCCTTGCCGTTTATGCAACAATATAACTTTGATCGAGAGTGGCCTGTAAAGACCTTTGTACGGGGCACCTTGCGGGGCAAGGGTTGGACCCACGCTTGGCAAGATATTTTTGGTCTGGTGGATTCTCTAGAAGGCGCTCCGGCTGATGAGGTAGAAGCCAAACTTGGGGCTGTGTCAGATGACTTATGGCGCCAGCATGCCTATGATGAAGGCGAAGCAGACCGCGTTGTATTGTGTGTCGAGCTGTCGGCTTGCAACCCAGACAATGGCGAAATAATTTGGCATCAGAGTTACAATATGGATGCCTATGGTAACGAGCAGGGCAGCGCCATGGCGCGCCTAGTATCATTGACCGTAAGCTTAGCGGTGGAAGCTGTGCTGGCGGGCAATATTTGTGCTGGCGTGACGGCTGCGCCCAAAGAAGAATTAGCCGAATCTTGGCTGTCGTTCATGCGTCAGCGTGGTGAGCCAATTCAGTTGACCGATTGCCTTGCTGAGTGACAAAAATATGCCTGATTCCACGATTGTTGTGGGTGCTGGGGCTGTGGGCTTAGGTTGTGCCTATGCTCTGGCCAAACGGGGTCAGCGAGTAACCGTGATTGATCGAGACCCGGTTGGTGACAAGGCTTCTTATGGCAATGCTTGTGCCCTAGCACTGACTGACTGTATGCCATTAAGTACGCCCGGCATTTGGCGCTCCGCGCCTGGTTGGTTACTGGATCCGCTTGGCCCACTGTCTATTCGGCCCTCTCAGTTACCTAGTCTGGTGCCCTGGTTTTGGCGCTTTTTGCGGCAAGCTACCATGGCCAAAGTAGAGGCTTGTGCTGCCGCGCAATTGCAACTTAATGGCCGCGTATGGCAAGACTTTGAGCCGTTTTTGCAGGCCATAGGCTATGCCGACCGAGTACAGAAAAAGGGTATGCTAAAGCTATATAAAAACCGCCAAAGCTTTGCCCGCTCGCCTTTGGAGTGGCGCCTAAAACGCCAGCAGGGATTCCAAATAGAGCTCATTGAGCGTGAACAATTGCGAGCCATGGAACCGGCCGTTAGCAGTAGCAAACAATTTGCTGTGTTCCACCCACAGTGGCAAATCGTGGATGACCCAGAACAGTTGTTGGCCTGCTGGCGAGATTGGCTGCAATCTCAGGGCGTGACTTTCGTCAGTGATGAGGTGCAGGCCCTATTGTCTGATGGCGGCCATATTGTTGGCTTGCAAGGTGCCAAGAAAAAGTACTCGGCAAGGCAAGTGATAGTGGCAGCGGGTGCCTGGTCGGCGGCACTGAGCCAGAGTGTTGGTGAGCGGTGCTTATTAACTTCTGAGCGTGGCTACAATACCACTATTGCCGAGCCAGGCATTGAAGTGCAGCATATGCTGATGTTTGCTGAAGAGCAGTTTGTCGCCACACCGATGGGCCAAGGTTTGCGTATAGGTGGGGCGGCAGAATTTGCGGGCTTGCAGGCGGCACCTAACTACCAGCGCAGTCGAGCCCTGTTAACCCTTGCTAAGCGTTTTTTGCCAGAACTTGGTGGTGGTCAAGGGCATATGTGGATGGGTCATCGGCCCTCTACACCGGACTCTCTACCGGTATTGGGGCCATCAAAGAAAAGCCAAGGCTTGGCCTATGCGTTTGGTCACGGTCATATGGGCCTGACTCAGTCTATTACCAGTGGCGAACTGGTAGTGGAAGCTTTGCTCAGTGGTAATGGGGCTCATTTAGCCCCATTTTCCATTAGCCGATTTGACCAGTAGTTGAGCCTACTAGTTTAGTTGGCCACTTTGTTTTGCACTTTAAACTTGATTTCGGCGCGGCGACTGTGGTCATAGTTTTCACTGCCGTCAGCATTTAAAATAAGGCTGCTCTCACCCCAGGCCATGGTGGCGTTGGTGGTAAC
>JAAERS010000188.1 GCA_024230095.1 Gammaproteobacteria bacterium
CCACCAAATAGACTCTGTTGCTGTTTCGCCAGCTTATGTTGTGGATGGCTGGTTAATCCTGAATAGTACACACGCTCTACCAAGGACTGCTCTTCTAACCATTGAGCAACCCTCAAGGCCCCTTGGCAATGTGCCTGCATACGCAGCTGAAGCGTTTCAAGGCCATTAATAAACACCCAGGCGTTAAACGGGCTCATGGTAGTACCAGCGGTACGTAAAAAACCGAACACGGGCTCCATTAGCTCATCACTACCCAAGGCAATTCCACCCACGCAACGCCCCTGACCGTCAATATATTTAGTTGCAGAGTGCATAACTATGTCAGCTCCGAGAGCGAGCGGATTTTGAAGTACAGGCGTGCAAAAGCAGTTATCCACTACCATCAACGCTTCATGCTCATGTGCCAGGTCAGATAAATAAGCGATGTCGGTTATTTCAGCCAGAGGGTTGGATGGTGACTCGGCGAAAAGCATACGTGTATTGGGTTGTATAGCCGCTTGCCACCCAGCATGATCGGTGGGATTCACATAGGTTGTTGTGACACCAAATTTGGCCAACACATTATCAAACAGGCCAATAATGGAGCCAAATATGCTATTTGAAGATACTATGTGATCGCCTTGTCGTAAGTGCCCCATAAAGATACTGGTTAAAGCCGCCATGCCAGAACTGGCGGCTACGCCTCGTTCTGCACCTTCCATAATAGCCATACGCTTTTCGAATGTTGCTACTGTGGGGTTGGTAAAACGTGAATAAATATTGCCTTGCGTTTTGCCGCCAAAATGACCTGCCGCTTCTTCTGCTGAGCCATAAGCAAAACTAGACGTCGCATAAATGGCATCATTATGCTCTTGCTCCAGCCCTGAAAGCTGCCCTGCTCGCACAGCACGAGTTTGTGGATCACAGTGAGCTAGTAAGCTTGCTAATTGTTGTTGGCGTTGACGTAAGTCAGACATTATTAGTCCTACATTTTGCTTTGCATGTTAGTGGCGGTAGCAGTATCAAAGAGTTCTGCCTGTCCTTTGTTCTTTTCGTCATCGTTACGTGCTTGCTCTAAACGATTTAAATAGTTTTCATCCACGTCACCGGTTACATATTTGCCATCAAAAACGGAACAATCAAATTCATCGATCTGGGTATCTCCGCCTTGGGTGGAGGCAATCAAGTTATCGAGCTTCAAGTAAATCATCTTATCCGCACCAATGACCTTACCGACTTCTTCATCGGTACGACCATGGGCAACTAACTCCGATGCACTTGGCATATCAATGCCGTACACATTTGGGTAACGTACAGCCGGTGCCGCTGAAGCAAAATAAACCCGCTTAGCACCCATTTCCCGAGCCATTTCAATAATTTGCTGTGAGGTCGTTCCTCGAACTACAGAGTCATCGACTAATAATACATTTTTGTCACGAAATTCCAGTTCAATGGGATTCAGTTTCTGGCGTACTGATTTTTTGCGTTGGGTTTGCCCAGGCATTATAAATGTGCGCCCTATATAACGATTCTTGATATAGCCTTCGCGTTGTTTTATGCCGAGCTTATTAGCAAGCTCAGTGGCAGCTGTACGACTCGTATCAGGAATCGGGATAACCACGTCGATATCATGATCTGGCCATTCTTCTAATATCTGGTCAGCCAAGTACTCACCAGCTTTGAGGCGGGCCTTGTAAACAGAAATACCATCCATCACTGAATCAGGGCGAGCCAAATATACATATTCAAATAAACATGGCACATGCTTAGGATTCTGAGCGCATTGTTGGGTAAATACCTCGCCATCAGCTGTAATATAAATAGCCTCTCCGGGAGCAATATCACGCACTAATTTGTAACCAGCCGCATCCAAAGCCACACTTTCAGATGCCACCATATATTCCTTGCCCAGCTTGGATTCACGCACACCATAACACAAGGGGCGAATACCATGGGGATCTCGAATACCAACGATGCCATGACCGGTGATCATTGCCAACACAGCGTAACCACCTCGGCAGCGGCGGTGTAACTGGGCGACCGCATAAAAAATATCTTCTGCCCGAGGAGCTAACTGCCCCAAACGCTGCAGTTCATGAGCGAACACATTAAGTAACACTTCTGAATCAGAGTTAGTATTAATATGGCGCAAGTCGGCATTAAAGACACTTTCTGCTATATCGCTAGCATTGGTTAGGTTGCCATTATGTGCTAAAGCAATACCATAGGGCGAGTTGACATAAAAAGGCTGCGCTTCAGCGGGGCTAGAGCTACCGGCCGTCGGGTAGCGAACATGGCCAATACCCATACTACCGATTAAACGAGACATATGACGAGTACGGAACACATCGCGCACCATGCCGTTATCTTTACGCAAGTAAAAACGGCCCTTGTGACAAGTTACCATACCAGCAGCATCCTGGCCGCGGTGCTGCAAAAACGTTAGTGCATCGTAAATTTCCTGATTTACATAGGACTTAGCAACGATACCAACAATACCACACATGAACTAACCCTCATTAGGCACAACAGATAGTGCCGGTTCGATTATATTGAGCAAACTGCTTATTTCACTAGTGAACTTATATGTCCAGTCATCCACTACAACAAAGTGAGGGATCAACAAAGAGTTTTGCCACCAGGTATCACCACTAATCGGTGTTAAAGAAAGTAATGAAACAATGACCACAACGATTAATGCGCCACGAATGATGCCAAATACCATACCAAAGATATGATCCGTTGCGGTCAGGCCTGTGATAACAATGAGCTTGGCCACCATATTAATCACAAGCCCAGAAACGAGTAAGGTAACAATAAACAATACAACATGAGCGACAGTGGCGCGCACTAACGGGTTATCAATCCAGTTTTCCATCACACCACTTAACTGATAACCAAACATGCGGGCTAGAAAATAGGCCGCCACCCAAGCGCCCAAAGCCAGCAATTCACGAGCGAAACCACGCATCAAACCATAAATACTAGATGCGATTACTATGGCTAAAACAATCCAATCAAATACGTTCAGACTTTCCATAATTAACTTAAGCTCTTATTGATCTACTTTATAAGCCACGACAATCCCCGGTAGCTTATAATCTTGCTTTAGTTTGGCCTGAAGTTTGTCAGCTTCGTCGCGAGTATTAACTGGCCCTACCAAAACTCTATAGTTAGCATCTTTTGTTTGTAAGTAGGCTTTGTATTTGGCTTTCAGTAATTTATTGCGTAGTTTTTTAGCATTATCTTGCTTTTTGAAGCTCGCCAGCTGCACCACCCAAGATTTTGGCAACCCCTGGGCATCAAGGGCTGTCTGGGTTTTTGCTTTTTGTTGTTTAATAGGTTGTTGTTTGGACGTTGAAGCAGGCTCGTTTATGGTAATAGGTTTAACCGTATCTACTGCCTCAATCTGCACGGGCTTAACGGCAACAGGTATGGGCATGTTGATGGGGCTGTGTTGTTTATCGAGGTCTTTGAGGCCAGCACCGTCCATGACAAATGGCAGCACAATAGCGGCAACTGATAACCAAACAAGAGTGCCTATAATTCGATGTCGCATAAGGTTTTCCATCAAGTTTCCTGCTGTGATTCAAAATAAGCCAAGGCGTCACCAACCGTATGAAAGGAGCCGAATACCAATATAGAGTCAGCATCGTTGGCATTGGCTGCGGCTTGTTCTAAGGCATGCTTGACGCTGTGGCAAACATGATACCTATTTTGACTCACACCGGCCTGATCAAGTGCTTGACTAAGATCAGCGGTAGTAAGGCCACGAGGCCCTGTTGTTGGAGCAATATACCAGTGTTGTAGATGCTGAGCCATAATTTCAACAATAGCGGCATAATCTTTGTCGGACAAAATAGCGAAAACTCCGTGTACCGGCATTGTTTCTGTGTCTAACTCTTGGCCCAAGTTGGCCGCGGCATGAGGATTATGGGCTACATCTAGAATAATGCGTTTGTTACGCCACGTCAGTTGCTGATACCTTCCAGTTAAACGCGCTTCTCTTAAACCTTTTTGGATCGCTTGTGGGCTGATTGGCATGGGTAAAAGCTTGATGGCTTGTACCACAGCGGCAACATTCTGAGCTGGCAATTTCACCTCAGGCAGTGTCAACTGAGTACCATCGATAGACCGCCATATTTGGCCCTGCTGGCAGAACTGATCACCATTTTGATACCACTTAGCACCGATTTCGTTAGCATATGCTCCCACCGCATCAGTGCCATCAACTTGCCCAAAGATGGCTGGCTGATGGGCCCGAAAAATACCGGCTTTTTCGCGACCAATCACGTCAATATCAGAACCTAACCAGTCCACATGATCCACGGCAATGCTAGTGACAATAGCAATATCAGGATCAATGATGTTGACTGCATCAAGCCGACCTCCTAAGCCAATCTCTAGCAAAGCTACATCTGGTTGACGTTGTTGCATCAAATCAAAGGCCAATAAGGCATTAAATTCAAAATAGGTTAACTCTACAGGCTCACTCGCTGCCTCAACACGTGCTTTATTTACTCTGGCAAAACTGGCACACAGATCAGCATCACTAACCGTGTTTCCATTAAAACTAATGCGTTCATTAAAACGTACAAAATGAGGTGACGTGAGCGCCCCGAATGTTATACCTGCAGTTTGCAATATCGAGCTCAGATAGGCGATGGTCGAACCCTTGCCATTGGTGCCTGCTACGGTAATAACTTGTTTGGCAATGGGGCGCCCTTGTAATAATACCTTCGCTACTTGACCTATGCGTCCTAGACCCAGCTCTATATCATGTACAGGGTGAGCATGTTCAAGCCATGCGAGCCATTGCTGTAAAGTAGAAAAAGACGCAGGACAAGTCATATGAAGTTATTCTGCTACAACCTTGGGTGCGGTTTGGTTAGTCATAGCAGAAATCAAACGGGCCACTGTTAACTTGAGCTCTTGGCGACTAGTAATCATATCTATAGCACCGTGCTCTAATAAAAACTCACTCTTTTGAAAACCCTCAGGCAAAGTCTCACGCACAGTTTGTTCAATGACGCGTGGGCCAGCAAAACCCATGCGAGCACCAGGCTCAGCAATATTGACATCACCCAGCATGGCTAAACTAGCAGACACACCTCCATAAACAGGGTCTGTTAACACAGAGATATAAGGAATCCCCATATTGCGAAGCTTTTCTAGGACCGCGCTGGTTTTGGCCATTTGCAGCAGAGAAATCAGGGCCTCTTGCATGCGCGCGCCACCAGAAGCTGAGAAGCAGACAAAAGGAATACCTTGTTCCATGGCAACCTTTGCCGCGCGCACAAATCGTTCGCCTACTACTGCGCCCATGGAGCCACCTAAGAAGTTAAACTCATATGCCACGGCGACCACAGGCATACCTTCAATGGTGCCTTTCATCGCGACCAAGGCGTCTTTTTCTTTGGTCATTTTTTGTGCACTGGATAAGCGGTCTTTGTATTTTTTGAGATCTTTGAACTTGAGGCGGTCTACTGGCTCCACTTCAGCCGCAATCTCACTGCGGCCATCCGTATCTAAAAATATATTCAGGCGATCACGAGCACCAAGGCGCATGTGGTGACCACACTTCATACAAACCTCTAGATTTTTTTCCAATTCGGGCTTGTAGAGTACAGCTGCACATTTAGGGCAGCTCTTCCACAGACCTTCTGGAACGGAGGATGTGCGATCTTTGTTACCAATATTAGTTAGGATACCCGCAGGTACAATTTTATCTAACCAACTACTCATGCTCTCTCCTGCTTTAACCCCTGACGAGGTTGCTAAATATCATTATAAATACGGTAAACACCGGTCAATATGGTGTTGCTATGCCATCACAACCCAAGTGAGTTTAATAGGTTGCTTTAACGCTTGCCATAAAGGCTTCTATTTTAGCATGATCTTTGATGCCTTTGCTGCTTTCTACACCTCCACTGACATCAACAGCCCATGGGCGCACTTGGGTAATCGCATTGGCGACATTTTCTGGTGCCAAACCACCAGCCAGAATAATCCCCGGAGCAATTGATTGAGGAATACGTTGCCAATCAAATTTGGCCCCTGTACCGCCAGGCA
>JAAERS010000189.1 GCA_024230095.1 Gammaproteobacteria bacterium
CGCTCGCGCACGCCCTTCGCTGAACGCTTTACCACAAAGCTCTTATTAAGCCGCATAATGTCACTAACATAAGGCTTTTTAAGCAGGTTATCACCTAAGGCTATGCGCACCGTTTCCAGTTTATTGGCAAACAGCCCCCAGCTCACCAAGGCGGGGTCCATAGCAATATCACGGTGGTTGGAAATGAACAGGTAAGCATTCTCCGATTGTAGATGCTCAACACCACTATAAGTCAGCTCATTAATGGTGGACTTGATCATGCGATGCATGTATTTTCCCACCACCATTTGCCAACTATGAATATCTGTAACGTCCTTCACTTCTTTAGCAATGGCCATACGGACAATAGGCCGCAAAGCAAAACCGATAAATTTATTTAGAAATGGAAATTTGTAGTTGGCAATCGCATCTAATAATTCGTCATTATGCAATAACCCATCAACTACGACAGGAACCTCTTCGTCGTTATAGGGCCTGATGTCGGCATAAGGATCTTGACTATTCATAGTATTAATTTATTTATCCACCGGTCGTATTCATAAAGCGCAGTATTTTTGGTTCCGCGTTTAAATCAAAGTAGTGCCTTTCCGGTTTTAACGGCATGGCATCAATAATGGCTTGCTTCACCGGTTCTATAGCCCCCGGCACCGCACGCATGATGGGTAGCAAGTCAACACTATGTTCATTGCCCAAACACAGCAATAGGCGCCCCTCGACGGTGACGCGTACGCGATTGCAATCGCCACAAAAGTTATGACTATGGGGGGAAATAAAACCTACCCGCACAGGGCTATCGACCATTTGGTAATAACGCGAAGGGCCCGCTGTTTTTTGTGTCATAGGATGTAACGCATAGCGTGACTTAATCATGGCCATGACTTCGTCACTAGAACAAAAACTCAAAGCGCGATCGTGGCTATCAATATTACCCAAGGGCATTTCTTCGATGTAAGTAATATCCAACTCATGCTCACGGGCATATTCTAGCAAATCTAAAACTTCATCTTCGTTATTACCCTTCATTACCACGGCATTAATCTTTATGTGATTAAAGCCAGCTTTCTTTGCCGCATCAATACCCGCCAGCACTTTATTAATGTTGCCATTGCGAGTCATTGCCTTGAAGCGTTCAGGGCGCAGTGAGTCCAGACTCACATTTAAGCGAGTCACACCCGCTTGTTTGAGGGCATTACTATAACGCACTAGTTGCGAGCCATTAGTGGTAATCAACAATTCTTCTAGCCCTGGCAAATTACCGATATTTGCCAGATGATCCACCAATCCACGGCGCACCAACGGCTCGCCGCCAGTCAAGCGAATGCGACGCACCCCCAACTCGGTAAACGCTCGCGATAATAGCTCGATCTCTTCAATCGACATAATATCTTCACGTGGCAAAAAGGTCATTTCCTCGGCCATGCAATAGACACAGCGAAAATCACAACGATCCGTCACAGAAATACGTACATAATCAACCGTACGTCCAAAATCATCAATTAACTGTTGGCTCATAATATACTTAAACAACCTAATTTAGGCGCTTCCATAGAGAACACTATTATAACTTGAAATTACACGATCAGGATACTTACTCGCCTTGATTCGCTGCCATCAACTCATCCGTAGTTAAACTATTAATTACCTTTACCAAACCCGAGCGCCAGGGCCTTTGACGTATGCCAAAGGTGCCCAAAATTTTACTACAGTCAAGTACCGTAAAAGCCGGCCTTGGCGCTGGTGCCTGCCAATCTTCACTACTCACAGCAACAACCTTGTTGGCGATGGTTGTAGGCTGCTGCTTCACCGCCGCCAATATGGCTTCAGCAAACCCCTTCCAAGTGGCCACTTCAGCACCGCTATAATGGTACGTCCCCCAAACATCAATGCCACAATCAATTTGCTGCACTATCGCTAAAAATACGCGAGCTACGTCCGCCGCATATGTGGGGCAACCAAACTGATCATCCACCGCCTCAATCTGCTCCTGACGTCGTATTTGACGCAGGGTTCGTAATACAAAATTATTGCCGCTTGAACTGAAAATCCACCCCACACGCAAGATAATATGTTGTTTGCAGTTTTCTCGCACCAGTTCTTCGGCGGCTGATTTACTATGGCCAAAGATATTAACAGGATTAGCGGGTACCTGTTCATTGAGGGGCAAGTGTTGCGCACCATCAAACACGTAATCCGTTGACAAGTGCAGCATAGGCACATCAAAGTCAGCGCAAGCACTGGCCACATTAGCAGCCCCATCCTGATTGACGCGATAAGCATCCTCTGGATTTGCCTCGGCTAAGTCCACCACCGAGTAGCTAGCGCAGTTGATAACAAACTTCGGCTTATGTTTAGCTAGCAACGTATGAATCTGCGCCAAATCAGACAGATCAAGGTGCTTGGCATCAAACCAAACCACAGACATGCCCATTTTCAATGCTCGTTGACAGACGGCGGCACCAACCTGCCCTTTGGCACCGGTTACTAGAATTTTGATCAATGCATTGGCCTGTATTAAGGAGTTCGGATAAGGCGCCAATGGTATCATAACCGCTATCAATGCAGAAATGACCTGCGTTAATATTAAGCTTTAGAAACACTACACTGACCCACACTTTGACAAGGTAATGAACGCATTCTTTGCCTATATTTGAAGCCAATAAATGCCACCTGTTGCGCTTTCTAGCCAACAGTCTCAGGACACCCATTAAACCCATATCAGCCGCTGTCAGGATCCGCCAAGATGTGATACTACTGGGACTGACTATTGTGGATTTTTTACCTCAAAGGCATCGCCGCTAAACTCTCCCATACTACTAGGACCAATACTTAAATTTGGTAGCACTCATGGCAGATTTAGAGAAGTTGACAGCCTGCTTAGGTCCTAACGCTTGTACTTAACAACCTGCAATAGCAAAAGGTACAAGGTAGCGCACACAAACCCCAGTAACGTACCCCACAACAAACCCCACAGCGGGTAACTCAATGCCACACTAGTGGTGTAGATCAGCAAAGACAACAACCCCATGGGGTAGGCCTTAATGCTCAAGGTGAGCAACTCAGGTCCATAGTGGTAGTGCAAGATTAAAAATAACGGGAAAGCCACCACAGGAAAACCAGCCAGCAAACCCGCCCAAGCTGGCCCTATTAATGCCGCCAGACCCGTAATCAGTAACACCGTCACGGTAGCAATAGCGGCTCTGACCAACATATCAGCAAAACCAATTTTTGATCGGCCTCGTACACTTGTAATAGGCAATGTTTTGACCTTGTGTATTGCCAGTCCTATCGACAACAAGGTGATCGGTATGGCTAAGCCAATGTGGCCTGCCAAAGGCTGCAGCAAGGCGGCCAGAGAGAGAAAAGCTACAATCGCCACCACGCCAGCCCATAACACGTTGACTAGACGTTTAGCTGGGCCTGCCAGACGCCAATAAACCAAGGCTAAGAGCACATTAGCACTTAAACCGACAATGGCATAAACAGCCGCCTCAGATGCGAACACCACCCCCTGCTCCAAGCCAATAAAACCCAGCACAATGGCAATACCTAGAGGGTAGCCTGCCAACAAACCTGCTAAGCGGGCACTAACACGTTCAGCCAGCAAGCTTAAGCCAATGACTGCACCCATAGTAATAGCCACCTTAATAATCAATAAATTGGTCATGCCAAAGCCCGCTTTACTGCCTCTTCAGCATGAATAAGTGTGGTATCGAACAAGGGCATGTGCGTGTGCCGTGGCTGCACCAGCAAGGCAATTTCAGTGCACCCTTGAATCACTGCCTGCACGCCTTGCCGCCCCATGGACTCAATGACCTGCACATAGTAATGGCGTGATGACGTGCTAACTACGCCAACACATAACTCAGAAAATATGATGCGACTCACCTCATCACGCTCGGCCGAACTGGGGACAACAACCTGTATACCTTGCGCCTCGATGCGCTGTATATAAAAATCCTGTTCCATAGTATAGGCCGTGCCCAATAGCCCTACACTGTCAAAGCCAGCCTGTTTCAGGCGCGCCGCTGTAGCATCCGCCAAATGCAAAATAGGGATATCAATATGATGGCTAATTTGTGGCGCAACCCGATGCATTGTATTAGTGCAGATGATAATAAAATCCGCACCTGCTTGTTGAAGGCCTTGTGCAGCCTGACCTAACAAGGCACCCGCCTGGTCCCACTGGGCCGCCCTTTGCAAGGCTTCAATAGTGTGAAAATCGACACTATGCATAACAATTTTGGCCGAGTGCAAGCCCCCTAAAGCTTGCCGCACTAGCTCATTAATAGAGCGATAATAAAGGGCCGTGCTCTCCCAACTCATGCCGCCAAGCATACCAATAGTTTGCATACTTTTTTGTACTCGCAGTAGCTGTAATGACTAACTTAGTGTACAAAAAACAAGGCAGAAAGCCAGCTTTTGCACTTCATTATTTGCTAATAAACAGCCTGCGGGATTATGGCCTGAATCATCAAACCATACCGTTCCTACCTCAGAAAACTGTCAATATTGTGCAATTAGTGGGCTTTATGAGCCACAAAGCCCGGTGATAACAGGGCTATTTTCACAGGGCTTCAAAAAAAAGCCCCTGGTTACAGAGGCTTGATATCAACATATTATTCAAACATTACGTTTTACATAAAACGTTGTCTAGAATGGAATATCGTCGTCAAAGTCGCTATCAAAGCCACCTGGCTGCTGAGCCGGCTGCTGCGTTGCACTTTTTGGTGCTCCACCACCCTGCTGCTGGGGCGCTTGCTGATAGTTCTGTTGCGGTGCGGCTTGTTGTTGCTGGAAACCACCGTCTTGTTGGCCTTGCTGAGGGGCAAAACCGCCACCTTGCTGGCCACCTTGACGACTGTCTAGCATCTGCATTTCAGAAGCCACGATTTCAGTGGTATAACGTTTCACGCCATCCTGTTCCCACTGGCGCGTGCGCAGAGAACCTTCTACATATAATTTGGAGCCTTTACGGACATATTCACCAGCAATCTCTGCCAAGCGGTTAAAGAATACCACTCGATGCCATTCTGTACGCTCTTGGGGCTGGCCTGTTTGTTTGTCTTTCCAGGACTCAGAGGTCGCTAGAGTTAGATTGGTGACAGCGCCACCGGAAGGCATGTAGCGAACTTCTGGATCGCCGCCAACATTACCTACTAAAATGACTTTATTTACACCACGTGCCATGGTTTTCTCCTTACCGTATCGTTAGTTAAGCTGCTGTACAAATTCGATGTCATCACAGTGTGTATTTACGCCCCATTTAGTCAATATCAAACGGGAGATAAATTATAGCCATAGGTGACCCATCTGAAAAGCCAAAATAGCAAAATATATATAAATGGTGCTTTGCTTAAATACCCCTCTAGCTTCTATAATGGTAGGTTTGCAATACCGACGAAATAAACTTATGGATACCATTCTGGTCCGCGGTGCCCGCACCCACAATCTAAAGAACATTGATCTAGATATTCCCCGCGACAAGCTAGTAGTTATTACGGGTTTATCCGGCTCGGGCAAATCGTCTTTGGCATTTGACACTCTATATGCCGAGGGCCAGCGCCGCTACGTAGAGTCACTTTCTACCTATGCGAGACAGTTTCTATCAATGATGGAAAAGCCAGACATAGATCATATCGAAGGATTATCGCCAGCTATCTCTATTGAACAAAAGTCCACTTCTCATAACCCACGCTCAACCGTAGGAACCATCACTGAGATATACGATTATCTACGTTTACTATTTGCTCGAGCCGGCGAGCCACGATGCCCTGACCATGACTTGCCCCTAGCCGCACAAACCGTGAGCCAAATGGTGGATCAAGTTGTGGCCCTGCCTGCTGGCCAACGCTTAATGCTACTCGCACCCGTGGTCCAAAATCGCAAGGGTGAGCACTTACACACGCTAGATGAACTGCGGGGCCAGGGATTTATTCGTGCTCGCATCGATGGCAAACTCTACGACTTGGACGATACACCAGATCTGGAAAAAAACAAAAAACACTCTATCGATGTTATAGTGGACCGCTTTAAGGTTAAAGAGGGCTTGGAATTGCGCCTCGCGGAGTCTTTTGAAACGGCCCTCAACCTCACTGACGGCTTAGCCAAAGTAGCTTCAATGGACGATGACAAGGCGGAAGAAATGGTATTTTCTTCGCGCTTTGCCTGCCCCGAATGTGGCCATGCCATCAGTGAATTGGAGCCACGTTTATTCTCATTTAATAACCCCTCCGGCGCCTGCCCCTCTTGTGATGGTCTGGGCGTGCGCCAGTATTTTGACTCCAGTAAAGTTGTTCAACAGCCACTCAACACCTTGGCAGAGGGCGCTATCCGCGGTTGGGACCGCCGCTCCATGTACTATTACGGCCTACTCACAGCCATGGGCAAGCACTATGGCTTCAACATGGATACGCCTTGGCAAGAGCTGCCCGAAAATATACAAAAATTAGTACTCTACGGCACCAACAAGACCGAGATTGAATTCAATTACATCAATGACCGTGGGGATAAAATCTCTCGCAAACACCCCTTTGAAGGGGTCATTAATAACATGCAGCGCCGCTACCGTGAAACCGAATCTAATATGGTACGCGAGGATTTAGGCAAGTATTTGAACATGCAACCTTGTCCAGACTGCCAAGGGACTCGCCTACGACGAGAAGCGCGACATGTGTTTATTGATGGACTAAACCTACCGCAAGTTACGCACAAAGCCGTTGGGGAAAGCGCGGCTTACTTTGCTAGTCTGCACCTGCCTGGAAAACAAGGACAAATTGCTGAAAAAATTCTCAAGGAAATACGTTTACGACTGGATTTTCTGGTTAATGTGGGTCTTGATTATCTAACTCTTGATCGCAACGCGGACACCTTGTCCGGTGGTGAAGCGCAACGTATTCGCTTGGCCAGTCAGATAGGTGCGGGGCTCGTTGGGGTTATGTATATTTTAGACGAACCCTCCATCGGCCTGCACCAAAGGGACAATGCTCGCCTACTGAAAACCCTGATACATTTACGTGACTTGGGCAACACCGTGATTGTGGTAGAGCATGACGAAGACGCTGTTCGTTTAGCTGACCATGTCATTGATATCGGCCCCGGAGCCGGTGTCCATGGAGGTGAAATCGTCGCCCAAGGCACACCACAAGAGGTAATGGACAACCCCAACTCCTTGACTGGCCAATACCTGAGCGGCAAGCGCCGCATTTCCATACCAGAAAAACGCAACCAACCCAAAGCCAAGGCATGGTTAGAACTGCTAGGCGCCAAGGGCAATAACCTGCAAAACGTACACCTGCAAATACCCACAGGCCTTATGACTTGCGTCACCGGGGTATCTGGGTCAGGAAAGTCTACTCTCATCAACAGCACACTCTACCCACTGGCTGCCACAGTATTAAACAAGGCAACCACTTTAGAAGCCTCGGCCTACGATCAAGTCAAAGGTCTTGATCTGCTGGACAAGGTGGTGGATATCGACCAGAGCCCCATTGGCCGCACACCACGTTCCAACCCAGCCACCTACACCGGCATTTTCACCCCAATTAGAGAACTGTTTGCCGGCACACAGGAAGCCCGTTCACGGGGTTACAAGCCCGGCCGCTTTAGTTTCAACGTCAAAGGTGGTCGCTGTGAAGCCTGCCAAGGCGATGGTGTTATTAAAGTAGAAATGCACTTTTTGCCCGACGTGTATGTGCCGTGTGATGTGTGCAAAAGCAAGCGCTATAATCGCGAAACACTAGAAATCCAATACAAGGGCAAGAATGTAACCGAAGTATTGAACATGACAGTGGAAGACGCCGTGGTGTTTTTTGATGCTGTGCCGATGATCAAAAGGCGCTTACAAACCCTCATGGATGTCGGTCTTAGCTACATCTGCCTGGGACAAAATGCGACCACCCTATCTGGCGGCGAGGCTCAGCGCGTCAAGTTATCAAGGGAGCTATCTAAGCGGGATACAGGACAAACCTTGTACATTCTTGATGAGCCCACCACCGGCTTACACTTCTATGACATCCAACAACTGCTTAACGTTTTACAACGTCTGCGCGACCACGGCAATACAGTGGTGGTTATTGAGCACAACTTAGATGTTATTAAGACAGCTGACTGGATCGTGGACCTTGGCCCCGAAGGCGGCAACAAAGGCGGCCAAATTATAGCTACAGGCACACCCGAAGACGTAGCCACCAACCCCGCTTCCCACACTGGGCGCTTCTTAAAGCCGATGTTATAACGCACTCTGGCATTGGCCAATCGCGAACTCGCCCTCTACCAGACTATAGGGCGCGCTACAGCTTAAACTGGCCGACTTGTTGTTGGAGCTGCTGAGCCTCTTGGTTCAACATGCGGCTGGTTTGGGCGGCCTGATCAACGCTACCGGCATTTTGTTGCGTCAGGGTATCCATGCTATTAACCGCTTCCGATACCTGCTGTATGCTACTACGCTGCTCAGAACTCGCACGAGCAATGCGCTGCACAAACTCCGCCACCTCGGCCATGGAGCTGTTAATTTCCTGCATGGCTTCGCCCGAACGGTCGACAAAATTACTGCCTTTATCAATACGGTCCAGGTTAACCTCGATAAGCCCCTTGATATCTTTTGAAGCATCTGCAGTTTTCTGCGCCAAGGTGCGTACTTCACCGGCTACTACGGCGAAACCGCGCCCTTGCTCACCGGCGCGTGCCGCCTCCACGGAGGCATTAAGGGCAAGCAAGTTAGTTTGGAAAGCGATGGAATCAATAAGTTCGATAATCTCGGCCATCTTCCGGCTTGATTCGCTGATTTCCTGCATGGAGCCAACCGCTTGTTTGACTATTTCATTGGTCGCTTCGGAGGTAGATACGGCATCTTGGGTTAGTTTTTCAGCTTGTAAAGCATGGTCGGCATTCTCTACCACCGTGGCCGTTAACTGCTCCATGCTCGCCGCCGTTTCCTCCAGCGAAGAAGCCTGAGCCTGAATACGATTTGATATATCACTACTTGAGCGAGCCATGTCGTCAGCCATAGTGGCAACACTATTACTAGTTTTGGACACTACAGCCAAAGTAGAGCCTAGATTGGCCGATGAGTTATTAAGCGACTCTTTGAGGCTAGCTAGAGTACCCCGATAGGAACCGTCGACCCGGGCCTGCAAATCCCCTTCAGCTTGATAACCCATGACTCTTGAGGTCTCTTCAATGGCGCCTTGTAACTGATCCAAAGACAGATTGATATTGTCTTTTAAGCTGCCCATTTCACCAGCAAACTGGCTCTCAATACGGCTCTCAAAGTCACCTTGAGCAACCTGGCTCATGACCATTTGGATTTCATTTACTGCCGATTGCATGGCGGCCATGCTAGTGTCCACCTGATGCTTGAGCTCACCGCTAACTTGGTCGCTCATGCGGGCTGAAAAATCAAATGCCGCCAAAGCCTGCATGACATCTTCTAAAGCATGCATTGTTTCATCCACACTTTGAGCCGAGCTATTAACACCATCTTTTAGGACCTTTAGGTCGCCACGAAAGTCCACGTCAACACGCTCATCAAAGTTGCCTTTAGCAATAGCGCCCAAAACATTATTAGCCGATCCAATGGCGGCCTGCAACTCAGCAAGCAATACATCAATGGATTTACCCACCATGCCTAATTCATCTTCTCGATCAAGCTTCATACGCAAGTCAAAGTTGCCACTACGCTGAATTTCAGCGCCCCTGCTTAGCAGTCGGGACAAGCCAGAATTCAAGCTGCGGATAATAGACCAGGCCACGCCAATACCTACCACCAGAGAGCCCAGCAACAAGGCAATAACAATCGTACGACCGCGACTGCTTGCCCGTTCTGATACTGCCACTTGAGCGGCCATCGTCTCCGTCTCCATGGTAATTAATTGGTCTAACAAGCTGCTGGCTTTAGCTGCCAAACCCGTACCTTCATTCTGCATCAACCTAAAGGCATTAACGTTGCCGTTTTCCATATTAATTTCTGCTATTTGACCAAACACAGCCGCGTAGCCACCAAAGGCCACCTCAATTGCTTGAACAACGCCATAATCAAGTAACTTCTTGAGACTTTCGAGGTCATTTTGTAGATCCTCTTTAATAACATCAAAGTCTTCAACCAACATCTCCATGTCAAATACGGCCTCACTGCTCACCAGAGCGCGCTCGATAAGGAGCAATTCCATTAATCCTCGTTGCATACGATTGACAATTAACAAACGCTGATCAGCCTTAAGTTTTTTGTTATTGGAGTCGGATACAGTGCCGGAGTTACTGTTGGTTAACTGCTGACTAATTTTGGCCAGTTTGTCAATTTTATAGAAATTAAACTGCAAAAATACTGACCCATCTGTGGCATTATTAGAGGCCAAAAATATGCTATCCCACAGCTTCACTATGTTGCCAACGAACATGTCTGAATTAGCTACGGTTCCACTTAGCTCACGCACAAGTCGATCAATTTCCTTGATTTTGCGCTTTACTGAAGGCCAGTTCACTGCATCATCGGTTACCATATCACGTGATTTAGTAGCGAAACTATATAGTGTATTTTGTAGTGCAAGGGATAGTTTTAAGTTAGTCTGGGCATTATTGAAGGCCGTGGTAGCTTCAACACGTTGCTCTCCTGCCAAACTAACCTGATCACCAATAAGTAATTGCAATGAATCATAAGCGCGGCTCGAGATATCGCGCGATAAGTTTCGCGCCTTAACATTAGAGTTCAGACTACTAAACTGCATAATTTCAGCATTCAGATCCTTGTAGTCTTTCCACTGCTGCTCGAATTGACTTAACAATAACTGAGCTTGGATTTCTTCTTCGAGACTACTCTCTTGGCCATCGGTCGCGCCGTCTTGTGTATCAGGAGCGACGTCAGAAGTGTCCGATAGTTGGCTAGCTCCATTTGTGATGGCACCGGAGCCTGCATCTTGGCCACCTATGTCACTATCAATTGCACGGCCAGAAGTGTCATCATCAGTAACTGACTCATAGGTTAACTGGGTATCTGCTTGTTTGATATTCAATTCGATTATGATGTCATCAAGCTTTTGAATACTTACTTGCAGACTTTCAACTTCCCATTTTTTAAGCGCGTCCTCATGTATCAGAAGTACGCGCTTTTCTTGTTCAAGAATGGTGGCTAACTGTTGCTTTGCCGACTGGGTCAACTGCACTTTGCTAAATGACTCATCAACCAACTGACGAGCGCGTTGATTCATATCAGACATATTGTTCAAACTAACAAAACCAGCAATGAGGCTTAATGATAGTACTATCGCAAATCCTGCGAAAAGTTTAGCCTTAACCGTTTGAATACGCATACACCATCCTTAGCATCATAGATAGTTACAAAAAAAACGTAATACTAATAATGTAAAAGGTTTTTATTAAGAAATCCAGTGTGGAGTAGCAGATTTTTCTAAACTA
>JAAERS010000190.1 GCA_024230095.1 Gammaproteobacteria bacterium
GCTTCATCAGCCACATCTTTCACCAAAGCTGGGACATTGGCAAGCTCAGCTAGTTGAGCTGCGCGCCAACGGCGCTCACCAGCGATTATTTCATAACGGTTAATGCCAATAGTTCGCACAACAATAGGTTGCATAATGCCGTGCTGTCGAATGGAGGCGGCCAGTTCTTCTAAAGCCTCTGGATCCAAGTCTCGTCGTGGCTGATAAACACCACGTTGTAACCACTCTACGGGCAAATGCTGCAATTCTTCATGTTGTTCACCAGAGGCTTGGTTTAGATCCATATCCAAACTACCAGCGCCTTGCAGTAAGGCTTCAAGTCCGCGATTCAAACCACGTTTTTTAACCATTGTTCCTACCTCTGGATTATTTTTGTTTTCGGATAAACTCACTAGCCAAAGCTAAGTAAGCCACTGCACCACGCGAGTGTTTGTCGTACATCAATGCTGGTAAACCATGACTAGGCGCTTCAGCCAAACGGACATTCCGTGGAATAACAGTGCGATACACCAACTGACCAAAATGATTAATCAGTTGATGGGATACATCATTGGTTAAACTATTACGAGGATCATACATAGTGCGGAGTATGCCCTCTATAACGAGTTTTGGATTAATGCTATTTTTAATCAGTTTGACCGTATTTAGCAAGGCACTAATACCTTCCAAAGCATAATATTCACACTGCATCGGGATCAATACTCCCTGAGCACAAGCCAAGGCGTTAACTGTGAGCATGTTAAGTGAAGGAGGACAGTCTATCATGACGTAATCATAGCGATGCTGAAGAGCAGACAAGGCGTTACGTAAGCGAGCCTCTTTGTTGGTAGCCTCAATCAACTCCACTTCGGCGGCCGTTAAGTCGCCATTGGCCGGCAAAAGATCATAGCCGGCTGGCGTACGCAGATGAATAACTTGATTTATTTCAGCTCTACCAGTCAATAGATCTAGTACCGAATAGCGCAGGTTGTTTTTATCAACACCGCTACCCATGGTGGCATTGCCCTGTGGGTCTAGATCAATCAATAGAACACGTTGTTTAGTCGCTACCAAAGAAGCGGCCAAGTTAACACAGGTTGTGGTTTTACCTACGCCACCTTTTTGATTGGTTACAGCAATAACTTTTGCCACTGATTAATCCTAATTTATTGTTGTTTCTACTATAATTTAATCTTGCTTGGCGATAATTAACAGATGGCGTTCAGCATCCACATTGGGCACCTGTAACAGGACGCTATGTTGTAATTGATAATGCTCTGGCATTGCAGCTAACTCGGCCTCTGGATAGACACCCTTCATAGCAGCAAAAACGCCTTTTTTTGTGACTAGCTGCTCACAGCCCTCAAGCATATCACTGATTGAGGCAAAAGCTCTAGATACTACAATATCATATCCATCATCTGGTTGATGTTGTTCAACGCGTTTATTTAATACGCTAATATTTGTTAAGCCCAATTGATGTTTACAATGGGTTAGAAAGCGCGTTTTTTTACCATTTGTATCAAGCAGGTGGATGGCAACCTCAGGCCACATAATGGCTAACATTATGCCTGGCAAACCTGGGCCAGTACCCACATCAATCACCCGTTGAGGCTGAAATTTGCCTAATTCAGATAGGATGCTCAAACTATCAAGAATATGCAGTTTAAGCATTTCTATAGGTTGTCTAATAGCCGTTAAGTTATAGGCTTTGTTCCACTTTTGTAGTTGCTCGGTATAAGCTAACAACAAATTCACTTGGGCATCGGTAATCTGAATTTGCATAGCATCACAACCATGCCGCAATATTTGTTCACATACCGGGGGCAAACTCGAGGTCATGATTTTTTTAGGCCCCTACTGTAACATTTTGTTTTAACTGCCGTTTTTTTAAATATATTAGCAACAAAGATATGGCCGCCGGGGTTACACCCTGAATGCGACTAGCCATACCCAAGCTAGTTGGCCGCACCTGCTCTAGCTTCGCCCTTGCCTCATTGGATAAGCCATCAATTATGGCATAATCAAAATCTTCTGGAATAGGCGTTTTTTCACTACGCTTTAAGCGTTCAATATCATCTTTTTGACGACTAATGTATCCGGCGTATTTAACTTCAATCTGAATTTGTTCACTGCAATCATCGGCAATAGGTGCAAGCTCTGCTAGCTCGTGTAATTGTTGATAATTCAATTCCGGACGTTTTAACAAGTCTAGTAAATTACTATCCTTTGATAAGGGCTGCTGTAAATGCTCATTAATTCGTTTACCCAAAGCATTGTGCAATGTTACTTTGGTATTTCGCATTAGTTGCTGTTGCTTAGCAATGATTTCACATTTATCGTTAAAATGACGCCAGCGTGCTTCGCTTACTAATCCTATTTTGTAACCAATTTCTGTTAACCGTTGATCCGCATTATCTTCGCGTAATAGCAAGCGGTATTCAGCACGGCTAGTAAACATCCGATAAGGCTCCTGAGTACCATTAGTAATCAAGTCATCTACCAATACACCCAAGTAAGACTGATCTCTAGTTAGGTTCAAATAATCTTTGTCCAAGGCTCGCAAGGCCGCGTTCGCACCAGCTAACAGACCTTGAGCACCGGCTTCTTCATAACCGGTGGTACCGTTAATTTGACCAGCAAAGAATAAACCGTGAACCAATTTAGTTTCTAAACTGGGCAATAGATCTTGCGGATTAAAATAATCGTACTCGATAGCATACCCTGGACGAATAATATGAGCTTTCTCAAAACCCTTGATAGAACGCACTAGATTGAGTTGCACATCAAAAGGCAAACTAGTCGAAATACCATTAGGGTAGAGTTCTATGCTGTTTAATCCTTCTGGTTCCACAAATATTTGATGACTATTTTTGTCAGCAAAACGCATGATTTTATCTTCGATAGATGGGCAATAACGTGGTCCAACACCTTCAATAACACCAGCATACAAAGGTGAACGATCAAGCCCTTGATGAATAATCTCATGGGTTTGCTCATTAGTATGCGTGATATAGCAGGATATTTGCTCTGGATGTTGCGTTACCTGGCCCATGTAAGACATGACAGGTGTTGGTTTATCACCTGGTTGCTCTTGCATAACACTAAAATCAACGGTACGGGCATCAATGCGTGGTGGGGTGCCAGTTTTTAAACGCTCTATAGAAAAGGGTCGTTCGCGTAATTTCGCTGCCAAGGTGTTTGCCGGTGGGTCACCAGCGCGTCCACCTTGATGATTCTCCATGCCAATATGAATCACACCCGCTAAAAACGTGCCAGCTGTAAGTATTACCTGTTGTGCCATAAAGGTTAAACCCATATTAGTCACAACACCTTGTATCTGGTTTTGTTCAATAATGATGTCATCAACAGCTTGTTGAAAAACATATAGATTTTCTTGGTTTTCTAATTTGTATCTTATGGCATTACGATACAAAGAGCGGTCAGCTTGGGCACGAGTTGCCCGTACAGCAGGTCCTTTACGAGCGTTAAGCACACGAAATTGAATACCGGCTAAATCCGTTGCTGTCGCCATATATCCGTCTAAAGCATCAATTTCTTTAACTAGATGACTTTTTCCTATACCACCTATGGCTGGGTTGCATGACATTTGACCTAAGGTGTCTATATTGTGCGTAAGCAATAAGGTTTGAACACCCATTCTTGCACTGGCTAAAGCAGCTTCAGTACCGGCATGACCACCACCGATAACTATGACATCAAAATGACCCGGGAATTGCACGGTTGCACCTAGTTTGCAGAGTTAATCAAATAAGCCGCGTAGTATAGCTTTTTCTGCTTGATTAAGAAATGAGCAAATTAATTCTGTATTTAAATAAAAATAGAATATATGAAATATATTTAGATTATTTTTATGGTTATTATTAGCTAAAGTAAAATCTGTTGATAAGCTGTTTTTTTACTTTAAAAACATAATTTTAAGTTAATTATAACTGGTCTAATAAGGGGTGTTTTTAGGTAACAATAATTTGGGTATGAATTGTGGATAAGTGGGTGACTTATACACATTAAAAAACTGTTAACAAGTTTATTGGGTCGTTGTAATAGTAGTTATGCACAGGTACTTGTACTGAATTTGGAATTATATGAGTATTTTTGAATAAGCTTGTGATTAAAATTATAAAATAAATTATAAAAATTTGATTTATAAGGTTTTTATTTTAAAAGCATTAAGTGGATAAGTTGTTAGAAGTCTGGGCATAGCTAACTCTCGATTATACATACCTACGGCAAAATATAATTTTCAGTTTGACTAAGCGCTAACGGGAAACAGAGATATTTTTTGTTTTTGCTAGCTATAATCAGGACTAGGATGGTTACTATCCACATTGTATAGGCAAAAAAAACGCGCCCACAGACGCGTTTTATACCATGTTAGTGGGGTGTTAGGTAAAGACACCCTTGAACACATAGAAGAACAAAATAGACAGGATAGCGCCAGCTGGTAAGGTAATGACCCAAGAGGTGAATATATTGGCAACAATACGTAGGTTTAGGGCAGCAATGCCGCGAGCAAGGCCTACGCCTAATACAGCCCCTACTAGGGTATGTGTAGTGGAAATAGGCAAACCAATGCCAGAAGCCAGTACAACCGTGGCAGAAGCACCTAGCGTAGCGGCAAAGCCGCGGCTTGGCGTTAGTTCGGTGATTTTAGTACCAACAGTTGCCATTACCTTGTAACCATAGGTGATGAGACCAACGACTATACCAACACCACCTACCAACAGAATCCATGCTGGCATGCTGGAGGTGGCCGTAATAGAGCCAGATTTGATGGTACTAACGGCTGCGGCCATAGGACCAACGGCGTTTGCTACATCGTTAGAACCATGAGCAAAGGCCATAGCGCAGGCGGTGAATACCATTAGCACAGCAAAGACCTTTTCTACATTAGCAAAGCGGTCGTCTGATTCCAGCTCTTTATTGCGCTTTACCTGCGTTAACATGATGCTACCAATGAAGGAAACAACAATACCCACGCAGCTGGCAATAAGGACCATTTCAAAGTAATTAAGTTGAAAACCCATGTCTTTGAAGACATGCTTAAGGCCTTTGATTAAAGTCACCATGGTGATCATGAAACCCACCATAAACATGTATATAGGCACATAGCGTTTGGCATTTTCAAAAGGCGTCGCCGTATTCAGTATTAGATTCTGTACACTACGAAATAACATGTAGGAGATGGTAGCTGCTAATACTGGTGATACGACCCAGCTGGCGGCTATAGTTCCTACTTTGCTCCAATTTACGGAATCAATAGAAATAGCCACAGCAGCAAAACCAACAATGGCGCCAACAATAGAGTGAGTAGTAGATACAGGCCAGCCTAACATTGAGGCAATCAATAACCAGGTGCCAGCCGCCAAGAGAGCTGAGAGCATGCCGTATACTAGATATTCTGGCGTACCTTGCAGGCTTAAGGGGTCTATTATGCCTTTGCGGATAGTTGCTGTAACTTCACCACCTGCTAGGTAAGCGCCAGCAAATTCGAAGATCATAGCGATAACGATTGCTTGCTTTAAAGTAATAGCACCGGAGCCCACTGACGTGCCCATGGCGTTTGCCACATCGTTAGCACCCACACCCCAGGCCATAAATACGCCAAATATAATGGCTAGAATAAGTAAAATTTGACCGTATTCGTTTAATACATCCATCTCAATAACCTCTAAATCGCTTTAGCGAGCAATAATGATTTGAATTTGTTCACCGGCACTTTGAGCACGGTCTGCTAAATTGCCAATGGCTTCGATGGTCTTGTATAAGAACATGGCGTCGATAGGGGGTAAGTCTTTTTCAATGCTGTGCAATTTGGAACGCAGGCTTATTTGGCGCTTATCGTTTTTATTCTCGGCTTTATCAACTTTGACAATGCATTTGTTGATGCGATCAATCTCTCGACTTCCAAAACCAGATCCGATCAGCTCGTCTAGTTCGTCGATAACCACCTTGGCTTCGTGAGAGACGGCAATGGCCGATTTCACATAGGCTTGCATATCAGAAGCAATCTTTTTAGGCACAATTTGCTGACGCCCTAGAATTAAGCCGGCAATGTCTTTGGCCGTGTTACAAATTTTATCTTGCTTGCTTAGCAGGTGGATAAGATCAGAGCGATTGATAGGCATGAACAGGCTCTTTGGCAAATGCAAACGAATGTCCTGTTTTTGTTTATCAGCTTCAGATTCTAGTTCAGAAATCTTATTGTAGGTAGCTTCAACTGCTTCCCAGTTTTCAGCACAAACAGCTTGAAAATACTCATTAAGAAGCTCGACACAGTTTACAACCGTATGCATATGGTTCTGCAGGGGTTTGATAGGAGACTGACCAAATAGGCTTAGAATAGTACTGGAAGCCATACGCTTTACCTTTGCTATTAAATAATCAATGTAGAGTGAGGTCTTTGCAGAATCGTTGTTTTGTTCAACAATTGAACAAGGCAGCTTTTATGCAAAGTAATCACAGTGATATATTCACTAGGGCGCATTATAGGTAGGTAATGTTAAGAAAATATAAAGATTAGCCACAATGAGCCAAAAATAAAGTTTTTTTAGGCATTAAATTAAGCCTGCATGCAGACCTGCTTGTATTACGAAAGTGGTAATCTAACCTCAAAGCGGGAGCCTTTTTCTATCGTACTGTTGAGCCTTATGTGGCCCTGATGACTTTGTACGATATGTTTAACAATGGCTAGGCCTAAGCCAGTGCCACCTACTTCACGCGATCGCGCTTTATCTACACGGTAGAAACGTTCAAATATACGTTCCTGATCAATGGCGGCGATGCCGATGCCGGTATCTTGCACGGCAAACAGTATCTCTTCATCTTGTTGTGAGAGGTACACATCTACGCGACCATTTTCTGGCGTGTATTTGATGGCATTATCAACCAGATTGGTGATCAACTGAGCCAGTGCCTTGTCATCGCCATATAGCTTTAGTGGTTGATTATCGGCATGCAGTTTGAGATTAATATTTTCATTTTGAGCCACTGCTTGGAGATTAGTACAAACTTGTTTGGTAATCGCCATTAGATCAA
>JAAERS010000191.1 GCA_024230095.1 Gammaproteobacteria bacterium
TAAAAATCAGTTGATACAGAGAAAAGAACGTAACGATTGCAATCGCAAGCGAGGCAACGCCTAGATCGATAGACTTAGTTGAACTACCTGTTTCATTAGATAAGGGCATCTAACGCCTGTGGCTGGGGCGTGGCGTAAGCCACGTCCAGCGACCGAAGGGAGCAGCTAGCCCACACTGGTTAGGTTTCGATAGTCTCACCAACTAAAGAATCCCAATTTTTGTTTCGCCGTAGTAACCATTAACTAACTCAAGTACAGATTGAAGTTTTCTAAAATTTTCGCTGAATGGCGCTAAATCTCGAATATACGTCCCTGGGTTCGATTGCTCCACTACAAATGAACCATTATTTGTCTTGATATATATTTCCCACACCCAACCATCGGCTGTCACCCAAAATTCATCACCTGACTCCATTAGCGCACCCCATGCTCTTGAACCTTCAGCACTGTAGTCAAATGGCTCAAAATTGATGGCTGCAAGCCCCTCTTGAAATTTATCTGAACTGTACGAATCACCACCAAACTCATCAATGATTCGACCATCCTTATACTCATACCCGGTAATCAGTGAGGCTCCCCACTTGAGGTCATTACGATATAGGAAAAATCCAGTATCTTTGGATATTGGCCCTAAAAATGCCCCCTCTGTTCGCTTCAGTGACAGAATCAATTCACCATCAGGCGGGCCAAAAACTTCCGCGCTGCTGGTAGCCACGCTATCAGTATGGGTGCAGCCGGCAATGAGCAAAATAGAAAAAAGTAGTAATAGCCGCATTAGAAACCTAACGCCCGTGGCAGCGGCTGGCCGTTAGGCCAGTCCGGCGAATGAAATGAGCATATTGCCCACGCTTGTTAAGTTTCACTTTGCCTTCCGCTAGGATAAAAGAGTTTTGACCACTTAAGGCGTTCATTTTCCCTTACGTATTTTCGAGCCAGGTTGCGGTTTGACCGACCGTCACGCTCTCGATGCAACTGACAATGACGCCGCTCTACTGCTAACAGAAACTCAATGTCTTTTTTCGCGGTTTCTAAGTCCGACTTGAGCTGCTCCCTCCCAGCAATCTTTTTGCCGATAATCGCTGCGGCTATTGCGGCAAGCAATGCTGCAATGATTGTCGCCCCACCTGAGATAGATGCTGCTAAGACTTCTGGGTTACTAAACAACTACTTCTCCTGAAACTTAACGCCTGTGGCTGGGGCGTGGCGCAAGCCACGTCCCGCGACCGAAGGAAGCTAACAGCCCACACTGGTTATGCGACCGTTCCATACGTTTTGACTCCCTTGCCGATACCTGGCCCACGATACGCCTTGCCCCCAATAGTGCTGTTGAAACAGCAACCATAACCATACCACCCTGAATACTAAAATTCATTTGCTAAATGGTGGTGGTGGGACATAACAACGAAGAGCTGCTGCTTGTTAGACACGGTTTAGAGCTTCACTTAAAGCAACGGGTGGTGTGATGATGCTTATGGCAAGGCAGATTGCTTGCAGAGTGATACAGCAGTTAATGAGAATTGCTGATGCTAAAGAGCAAAAATACTTAGCAGCAAATGGGCGCATAACGCCTGCAACAGGGGCGCAGCGTTAGCTGAGTCCAGCGAGTGAAACGAGCGACTTGATTGCACTGGTTATGGGACATACCAGCCCGCGTAGGCTTACGAAATACGTTTCCGGCGCATCCAGCCTAAGCCGGCTAGGGCCGAACCAAACAACCAGACTGCGGCCGGGACGGGCACTGCCGCAGTGAATGTTTCGTTTATTTGAATATTGTCCAGAAACATATACGACGGGCTTCCGTTCTGACCGTCGGCACCGTCAATAGCCACGTACTCGAGGTTAGTGAAGGCATCCGGCAGGTAATAGCGGGTCAGACCGCCGCCCAGATCTTCTGAATAGAGATTGCCTAAATCGCTGACCCAAAGATTGTCCCCTTCGAACGTCAAGGCACTAATATTAAAAATGCTCACGTCAGTCGTTGAAACGAAGGAGTTCAGGCTGAATGCCGCGTCATTTGCACCGCGCAGATTTACATGCGCCTCTTCGTAACCAAGGCCGGAGTTATACGGTAATGAGAGCAGACCAGCATTGCCCAATGGGTCTGGTGCACCGTATACCGAACCATCTACGGCGTAATTATATAAGACCAGGTTGTTGGCGTAATAACGATAGGCAAACTCGAGCCCACCCAGTTGGAAGTTGTCGACATGAATTGTGCCCGGGAGAGTTTCGAAATCGATAACCGTGGCATTGGCAGATATTGAAGACAGTAGAGCTAGTGCCAGTAACTTTTTGCGCATAAGCATCCCCCTAGAAGTATTTGCATATCCTAGCAGAGCTCGCCCGCTAGTAAACACACTTCATTTTATGTTTAGTACCTAGCCCCATAACGCCTGCAACAGGGGCTGGCCGATAGGCCAGTCCAGCGACTGAAAGGAGCGACTTGATTGCACTGGTTAGGTGTCATTAGCTACTGCACTCGCTACATTTCCACCCGCCAATTTTTGCGTTCAGAACTTTCCAAATGATTACAAGAACTAGCCAAATACCATAGGTCACAACTGTTAGGACAAGATGCACCAATATCATGAAGCCACTAGTTTGGCTGTTATTCCTATGATGCTTTGTAGTCTTGTTGCACTTGCTACAGTGTTTCAGTTGTTCTTCGATTACTTGTGCCATCTTTACCTCCCCTTGGCGAATGGCAGACAAAATATTCTATTTCATAGCTGATGAGAACCCTATACGCAGAAAAGACACCTAACGCCTGTGGCTGGGGCGGCGTGCGAAGCACGACGTCCAGCGAACGCAGTGAGCCAACAGCCCACACTGGTTAGGTGTTCTAAGCACAGTTTTTTACTCTGGAATATAGTACCTGTAGCAGGCTATCAAGCTGAGTTAACCAAGCAGGTGTAGCCTTGTCCCATCGGCAGCTTTCTGGCTGTGTGTATTTAATGTGTCTCCACTTACCATCAATATCCACTATCAAGCTTATTTCTGCTTCATCGCTACAAGTATCTCCGATAGCTAGACTACTAAAATATGGGATTTCCTCTGGTATATTTTTAATAATTTTTTCTAAGTCTATGAACTCCTGAGCACTTAAAGTGAGGTCTTCACAAAAATACGAAGACTTTAAATCTGCCTTCTTGTGCAACCGAAGCTTCCCGGTGCTGTCCGCATAGATACCTGGGCCAGTATGGCCCCAGTCATTTTCCCACGACGTCTCCAGTGACCATTTGTCCTGACAGAATGCGGTTGGTGCCAGTAAGGCCAAAATGGTTACAGCAAATATACGAAGCATAAAGAACACCTAACGCCTGCAACAGGGGCGCAGCGTTAGCTGCGTCCAGCGACCAAAGGGAGCGACTTGATTGCACTGGTTATGGGGAATGCCAATGCGATTGATCTTAGGCTGCTTGCTTACGTCTTATCCAGCCCAATCCTGCCAGAGCCGATCCGAACAGCCAGACGGCTGCGGGTATCGGAACAGCCGCACCGACGACAATGTTATCGACCTCCAGGAATACCTCCCAACCACAGCAATACGAGGGTGAGCCAAGATAAAATTCTGCTGTTTCAATGTTCAACCACTGGCCAGTACCCAGATCGGAGCTTTGGCCAGAGATAGTACTTCCGTCTGACAACCAAGCGGTAATGAACAGATCATTCCCGAATGAGCTTGCAGCATCAAATGAATAAATGGCGAAGTTGGAGCTGTCCTGACGGGAAATTGACAGGTATATCTCAAAACCCTCAACAGGCGGGGTTTCAGCACCAGAAACAATAAAGTATTTATCTATTGTGCCGACTATCTCACCGGAACCGCAACCTGGTCCCGAGCAATAGAATCCCCCCGACCCGTATGCATCTATTGTGTATCCCTTTGAGTCGATTGAGCCTGGTTCGCCAGCTGCAAACTCTTCGAAATCGATCGTAACGGTAGTGGCCTGAGCAAAGCCGGCGAATAGAAATAAGTACAATGCAAAAAGCTTATTCATTTTTAGTGCCTCACTAATCTGCATATCTACTACAGAACCAATTTAGCAGATTGGAGGGAGGGGGTAACTACCGTTTGTAAAATAGTTCGACAGATGCAAAAACAAACAAATCGGGGGGCTTTATTGTAAGACGGACCGCGTCTGCTTGGGGTCGTTAGCGGTCAGCCACTAACCGCCCCATAACGCCCACAACAGCGGCCAGCTGAAGGCTGGTCCGATTGCTTGTGCTGGTTATGGGGACGTGCTAACAAGATTTTTTCTTCGCCTGAAAATACAAACAAAGTAGTACACCAAACAGGAGAGCGGGATTGTGAGTATAAAAA
>JAAERS010000192.1 GCA_024230095.1 Gammaproteobacteria bacterium
CATCCCATCCGGCATTGAGAGCCAGTTGGTTATCCGCTATCACATAGGCTTTGCGTTGTGCGTCGGTTAACCCGGCTAACACGATGCAAGGAACTTCTTTGAGCTTTAGTTTTTTAGCCGCCATGACTCGACCGTGACCGGCAACAATGCCGCCATCTTCGTCGATCAAAACTGGGTTAGTGAATTTGAATTCTTTGATGCTCGCAGCAACTTGGTTTATCTGTTCTTCGCTGTGCGTTCTTGAATTGTTGGCATACGGGATCAGATCCGCAACCTTTTTTACGGTGTATTCATACATATTAGCGCCCTGCACTGTTTTATTAAGCGGCCCCAAGCCACAAAGTAAAGCATAACATAAAACACACAGACACAAAAAAAGCCCCGAAGGGCTTTGTTATTTGTAGCTCAGTAGCAATCGCTCTGCAAAGAATAAAACCTTTTCTGCATCGTATCGCCCGTCAGTGTATCCCTTTTTGGTTTTACCCAAACGCGCCGCGCACATACGCCAAATAGCTTTAAAGATATTACCCTCGGCAAAGTTCATGTTGAGCGCCTCGATAATGTCGTTGCACTCTGCGATATATGGCTCAGTGCCTGGGGTCGTTGGCTTCTCTATGTACTTGCGATAATACGACGAACTGCCCCCGGTATATTCAGCACCTTTAGCCTTTGGCTTGGTGCTTTTTGGCTTTTTTGCTTTGTTGCCCTTTTCGTAGGGATGACCGTATGGTTGTTTGCCTCCGCGATTAGTGTAGACCGTGTGACCTCTCACCCACGCCTCGATAAACCAGCCGTGCTTGCTGTCGATGTCGTCGGCATGAGTGCTAATGTATATCATCAGGCACTGATTATCTGTTAGCATTTTGCTTCA
>JAAERS010000193.1 GCA_024230095.1 Gammaproteobacteria bacterium
ATGGTCGACACGGCATTGGTAGGCAATCTGGGTGGATTAGCGCTCGCTAGTGTCAGCATTGGGAGTTATTTGGCATTTATATTGATTGCTATACCTGTAGGATTTGCCATTGGCATGCAAAGTGCCATGTCACGTTACAAAGATCACCCTCAATATAATCATTGGTTGATGGCTGGTGTGTCTTTAAGTGCCTTATTGGGCATTTTACTTACCACATTAGGCCATTCTTTCTCTCACCATGCCATTGCCTTATATGTGGTAGATGACCGCATGTCTGGCATTGCCCAAACTTATTTCGATTGGCGCCTAATGTCGATACCTGGAATAGCCCTAAGCCTAGCCATAAGGGGCTATTGGGCCAGCCAGCACAAAGCATGGCATTATTCACGTTTACTTGTTATTACCCATATTAGCAACATACCCATTAGTTACTCACTTATTTATGGGTTGGGCCCGATTGAAGCTATGGGCGCTGCTGGTGCTGGATTAGGCACCACAATTAGTATCTATTTGGGTTTCGCTTTACAACTATACACCTTACCTAGAGGATTGTTTTGGCATAACATGCGTATTATTCCCAGCACCCTATCCTACTGGTTTAGCATGATTCGTATGGCGTTACCCGGTGCCATACAACAATTGGCGTTTGCCCTGCATCTAGCCGTATTGTTGTGGATTATTAGTAAGCTTGGTGCCACCGCATTGGCGGCCAGCTTTACGGTTCTCAATATTGGCCTAGTGATTCTATTACCGCTCATGGGGCTAGCTCAAGCAACATCAAGTTTAGTCGCCCAAGCACAACGACCCGATTACGCTTGGAAGTGGAGTAAGCTGGCATTACAATCCAGTATTGGCTCTGGCCTATTAAGCTTGCTTATTATCGTCTTGATGCTGGATTACATACTGCCTCTTATGTTGGTAAATCGAGAGATTATTAAGCTCGCTAACCTCGCCCTACCGGTCTATGCTTTTGCTTTAGTTTTTGACAGTTTTATACAAATAGCATCACGCAGTTTAATTGCAACCCAAGCGGCGAGAAATGTTGCTATCATTAACATTCTGGCACAGTGGGCAATATTATTGCCCATTACCGCATGGCTAGTGCCAATGTATGGTTATATGACCATCTGGTGGTTACAGGTCATTTATCGGTTGAGTCTTGGCCTGGGCTTGTGGGGTTATTGGTATTGGCACGCTGGACTTAAGTACAGCCCAACGGGGCATAAAGAACTCTAATATTTTTTTGTAGACATGGCCAGTGTCGACAAGTATGAACTAGATAGGTGTATATTTTATGAGTGGCGACTCCGTTGTCTTCTCTTTTTTTCTCATCTTTGCGGGAGCCAGCATACTGGCGACCTTGTCTCTTTATTTTAGACAACCTATATTAATCGCCTACATTTTGTTGGGTGGGATATTAGGCCCCTATGGATTTGCTTGGGTGGGAGACACCGCCTTGTTGGAAGATGTATCCCATATAGGCATTATGTTCCTCTTGTTCTTAATCGGCCTAGATATGCAGCCTACTCATCTGTTGAGTATGTTAAGAAAGGGCTCCTGGGTTGCTATCGCGAGTTCGTTTATATTCGCTACGACCGGTTACGCGTGTGCATGGCTATTCGGATTTAGCCATATTGATAGTCTAATCATTGGTGGCGCCACCATGTTCTCAAGTACCATTATTGGTATTAAACTGCTTCCCACCACCGTATTACATCACAAGCAAACGGGTGAATTGGTTGTTGGTTTATTGTTGCTACAGGATCTAATTGCCATTGTTTTGTTAATAACAGTCACAGCCAGCTCTGATACCAGTCGAGGGCCCGGTGCTATTGCTTACAGCCTAGTCGCCCTACCAATACTGGTGGCTGCAAGTTTAGCATTTGTGCGCTGGGTGATACTGCCGTTAATCGCTCGCTTTGATCGATTTCATGAGTACATTTTTTTACTTGCTATTGGCTGGTGTCTAGCTTGCGCAGAAACCGCCAATGTGGCCGGTTTGTCCGCTGAAATTGGTGCCTTTATAGGTGGCGTTAGCTTGGCATCTAGCCCTATCAGTCAATATATAGCGATCAATTTAAAGCCTATACGCGACTTTTTTTTAGTACTGTTCTTTTTCTCTATTGGCGCCGGATTTAATACCCAGTTAGTAGCTGACATTTGGTTACCCGCTTTGCTTATGAGTGGCATGGTTATGATTATCAAGCCCGCCGTCTTCGGTTGGCTAGTAAAACCCTTATGCCGACAGCAAAATACACGTTGGGAGGTTGGCTTTCGCTTGGGTCAAACTAGTGAGTTTTCTATCCTTTTAGCCACCCTGGCGTTTTCTACGGAGTTAATAAGTGAGTCTGCAGCGATGCTTATTCAGGCCACGGCCATCGTTACCTTCATTGCCTCTTCGTACCTAGTTGTCTGGTTTTTTAAATCACCTATCGCCATTAAAGACCACCTACGCCATGACTAGCAGACCAGGTACTAAACAGGCAAAGCTCCAATGGTCAAGCTACAAGCCTGCTATATGGCCGATACAAAGCACCGTGAGTGGATAAGTGGACCCGAATAGGTGATGAACAAAGTCACACCCTAGTATACGGGGTGCGCATAGTGACCAACTCTTCTGCGGCAGTAGGATGTATGCCGATGGTTTGATCGAATTGGGACTTGGTCGCACCGCATCTCATGGCCACAGCGAAGCCTTGCAGGATCTCACCTGCCCCCTCTCCAATAATATGAATGCCCACAACACGGTCACTGTCACAATCGACAATTAATTTCATTAAACTACGCTCAGCACTGCCACTAAGTGTATGTTTCATTGGCTTAAATTCGGAACGATATACATCAATATTTGCATATTCTTGCCTAGCATCAAGCTCGGTAAGGCCTATGGTACCTATATTGGGGTGTGTAAATACGGCGGTGGCTATGTTGGTGTAATCCATTCGGCGTGTATCATTGCCGAATAAGTGATCGACCAAAGTCATAGCCTCAGCTAATGCAATGGGCGTCAATTCAGGCCCACCAACAACGTCGCCAAGTGCATAAACACCCTCTGCGCTGGTAGCAAATACCTCGTTTACTTTAATGGTTTTATCTGGGTTAGTCTGAATGTCTAAGTGTTCCAAACCTAGCCGATTCACTCTTGGTTCACGCCCCAAAGCTAACAGCACCTGATCAACTTCATATTCAAAACCATTATCTAACCGCACCAGCAAGCCGTTGGCCGTTTTTGTAATATTATCAACATTGGTTTGGTAATGGACATCTATGCCTTGTTTATGAAGTTCATGATCCATGAACTGACGAACATCCTGATCAAAACCCCGCAATACGGAGTCGCCACGATAGGATACATCCACCTTTGCACCCAAACCTTTAAAGATACAGGCGAACTCCAAAGCGATATAACCCGCGCCAACGACCAAGAGCCGTTGTGGAAATTCGGTTAAATCAAAAATCTCATCGGACGTAACTACGTGCTTAGTCCAATCATTATGAGGACGAAATGGTTTGCCCCCGGTCGCGATAAGAATATTTTTCGCACTAAAGTTGCAACCATCGACTTCAACAGTATGTTTCCCAATAATACGCGCAAAGCCTTTAATTATAGTGACATTGGCATTATCCAGCATATTTCCATATATGCCATTAAGACGTAATATTTCTTGTTTCTTAGCCGCCACCAAAGTAGG
>JAAERS010000194.1 GCA_024230095.1 Gammaproteobacteria bacterium
AGCGGCGGTTCGTGACAAAATAGTTTGTGGTACCGAGGCATTAACAACGCCTAACTTTAGGGCTTTTTTAGGTCTTAATTGCTTACCAGTTAAAATAATATCCAAACTGGCAAGTAAACCAATAAGTCGAGGTAATCGCTGTGTTCCACCAGACCCCGGAAGTAAACCTAATTGCACTTCTGGCAGACCTAATTTCGTTTTATTGTCATCACTGCAAACACGATAATCACACGCCAGTGCCAACTCTAATCCACCACCGAGACAAGGACCATGAATCGCGGCAACGGTAGCAAATGGTAGATCTTCAATGCGTTGAAACAACTGCTGACCTTTTTCAGCCAACGCTTGCGCTTCTGCTGCGCTTTCACAGTTAGCTATCATGCTAATGTCTGCGCCCGCAATAAAGTTATCGGGTTTACCTGATTGGATTACCAAGCCTTTAATATCTGAATGTTGTGCTTCTATGTCATTGAGTACTTGAGTCACTTGTTCTGCAAATGCTGACTTTAGTGTGTTCATTTTTTCATTAGGCACATCAATCGTCAGCCAAGCGATACCGGCATCGTCTTTAAACCAAGTAAACGCACTGCTGTTTTCTACTGCTTCAATAGCACTGTTATTTATTTCTAATGTCATTATTCAGCCTCCAAAACCATTGCTGCACCTAGGCCACCTGCGGCACATGCGGTATTTAACCCAAAGCCACCACCGCGGCGCTTTAGTTCTCGCAATGTTTGAATAATCATTCTGGCTCCCGTTGCCGCAAAAGGATGCCCATAAGCAATTGACCCACCAAGCACATTGAATTTATCCATGTCTATTTCACCAATGGCTTTATCTCTGCCTAAGCATTCTCTGGCAAATTTATCGGATGCAAACATTTTTACGTTCGATAACGTTTGTGCTGCAAAAGCTTCGTGCATATCTATCAAGGTTAAATCTGATAAAGAAATACCCGCTTTATCGAGGGCCATTGGTGTGGCATAAGATGGTCCCATTAACATGTCGTTATGCACACCTATCGCGCTAAACGCAAAAGATCGAATATAGCCCAACGGTTCATAACCTAGTTCTTTGGC
>JAAERS010000195.1 GCA_024230095.1 Gammaproteobacteria bacterium
AGTAATGATTCCTGTTTTAACGTCGTCCTGGTTAGGAAGCCCTAGGTGCTCTTTAGGTGTCACATAGCAAAGCATTGCGCAGCCATACCAACCAATTTGGGCTGCTCCAATGGCAGAAGTAATATGATCGTACCCTGGTGCAATATCAGTTGTTAGTGGGCCAAGGGTGTAGAAAGGCGCTTCGCCGCACTCTTTGAGCTGCTTTTCCATATTATCTTTAATCATGTGCATCGGCACATGGCCTGGACCTTCAATGAAAGTTTGTACGTCATGCTTCCACGCTATTTTTGTGAGCTCACCTAAAGTTTCAAGTTCTCCATACTGGGCGGCATCATTTGCGTCTGCAATTGAGCCTGGTCTCAAGCCATCGCCAAGTGAGAAGGTGACGTCATAAGCTTTCATGATTTCACATATATCCTCGAAGTGAGTATAAAGAAAACTCTCTGTGTGGTGCGCAAGGCACCATTTCGCCATAATGGAGCCGCCCCTTGACACAATTCCGGTGAC
>JAAERS010000196.1 GCA_024230095.1 Gammaproteobacteria bacterium
ATCTGGTAAGCCAAGTGGGTGAATCACAGATCCATGAATTCTATGCCGATGTTGATGGTATGGACTTTGAAAAAGCGTTCATCAAGCATTTTGGTAAGCCCTACCGCGATTACGTTGATGAATTTGAGGTGTTTTTGGATCAGCCTATTCGGAAACTTCTGAAGATTATCCCCTGAGTAGCTTTGTCTGTTGTGTTACTAGCAATGTACTTAAGGCTGATCTGCAGACTTATGTTTTGGATTGAAGTCCATATGCAGGCCATGACAATGGATTGTTGAATGGCTAGAAGACACAGTTGCTAACTACGCAAGATGGGTCTGGTTAGGCAGGTTGGGCCACCTTCACAAGCGATACAAAGGGCATCACCATCAAAGGTTTGTACTCGGCATCCAGCCGCTTCCATGGCGGCTTTGGTGGCTGGGAAACCGGTGATCATAATGCATTCCTTGGGAGAGGTCGGCAAAACGTTCAAGCTAAGACCACTACTGGCGGCAAACTCTTCACTGGGTGCTTCAATTAATGTTATGCCCTTGGTCTGCAGCAACTGATACAAGGCCGTCGGCACTAGGGGGGCGTAGATCAAGGCCAGGTCTGGTGCTAAGGGGGAAATTACAGACATTAAATGTAAGCAGGCCTCTGCGCCATTCCATACCGGTAGGTCGAAACCAAGCACGGTAACACCATGGCAGGTAAGCATTGCTTGTAGTTGTTCTATGCCAGTTTGATTAGAACGAAAGCCACGGCCCACAACCAAGGTATGTGCGTCTAGCCATATGCAGTCGCCGCCTTCAATTTTTCCTGGTGCTTCAATACGCCCTAATATGGGAATGCCAGCTTGTATGTATGCTTGCTCATGCAATGCGGGCTCAGCTTTACGCAGGGGCTTGCCCATGTTTAATAGGATAGCGCCATGGTCACTAACCAATGAAGGATCGTGGGTAAACATGGCATCAGCCAAACCATCATTGTGGTCTTCCATGAAAATAATTTCACTGCCACTAGCTGCGACCAATGAGTGAAAGGTTTGGAACTGTGCAAACGCTCTGTTAGCATCAAAGCTAGGGCCATAGTGCCATTGTTTAGGGTCAGCTTGTAATAGACTGGCATTGGGTGCGCGCATTAGCACCCGCTTTAGGGGTAATGACATGGATTGGCAACCATATTCTTGCATAGTGATATTCCTGATAATATTAAACGCTCGTTCAATTGTTGCGATGCTACAAACTTGTTTAGTTCATGTAAAGCCTTGTAGGTTCACCAATGTTGCTGATAATGGGAGTTTGAATTTGCTTTACCGAAATTGTTCTAGTGTTATTTTTTGGGCTGGGAAATCGCGCCCAAAAGTGGCACATTGACTTTGGTGTTTAGGCAGAAGCCAAAGTGCGGGCTAGCCATTGTTCCAAAATGGCTTGCCAAGAGCGGGCATCTTGGTTTTTGCTGTTTAGGCTCCAGTCAAGCCAGAGGCCGTCAGCCAAGGCACTGTATTCGATGGCTAGCGCACGTAACTGGTCGGCATCTAATCTGGGGAAGGATTGGCTCAGTATCTCAATTAGATAAGTTTGAAAGCGCTCATTGATGGTGTCGTGCATGGCGCGCATAACAGGCGAATCAATAGCTTGAGACCAAAATACAATCCAGGCTCGCAGTTGGTCTGGGGAAATAAGATCGGCGTCAAAAGCGCAGGCAACCAAGGTCTCAACGGGTGCGCTATGATTGTCTTTGTTGCTGGCAATACGAGCTCTTAGGTCTTGGTGGTAGCGCACAGAAATCGTTTCATAGGCAGCGGCTAGCAAATCTACTTGGTTGGCAAAATGATGGTTGAGTAAGCCGAGTGAAACGCCGGCTTGGGCACAAATTTTTCGTGATGATAATCCGCTTGTGCCGTCCTGCATCAAGCAGGCTAAGGTCGCCTCAATGAGTTGTTTACGACGATCTTCAGATGGCAAACGATCCGATTTTTTCTTCACTTGCGTTCCATTTTGTTTACCAATTGGACCTTAATTGTCGGCTTTATTTGACTATTGAGCAAGCCCTTTATACTATTGTACGATCGTTCAATAGTAATGTTAAGACAGGGCTTGTACCGCCATGCAATATTCTCAGTTAACCAATCGAATTAATGGTGAAGGTGCCGCAGCATGGGATCTGCATGAGGAGGCCGTGTTGGCGGCAGAGGCCGGAGATGATGTGATTATTCTCAGCGTAGGTGATCCAGATTTTACTACCCCTGACGCGATTACCCAGTCGGCCATCAAGGCTTTGCAAGCGGGGGATACTCACTATCAAATGGTAACGGGCCGCCCAGAGTTGCGTCAGATTATTGCAAGCCAATTTCAACGACCCGACATGCCGGCCTTGAACGCTGACAATGTGATGCTTTTTGCGGGCGCCCAAAATGCACTATTTGCTGCCAGCTTGTGTTTGCTTAATGCCGGTGATCAGGTTCTGGCCTTGGACCCTATGTATGTCACCTATGAAGCCACACTTTGTGCTACTGGTGCTGAATTAATAGCTGTAGCGCAAAGTGCAGAGGGTGGTTTTCGTTTTGATGCGCAAGCATGTCAACGGGCCATTACTCCCAAAACCAAAGCCATTTTAATTACTAATCCCAATAACCCTACCGGTGTAATGATGTCTAAAGACGAAATACAGGGTGTTTGTGATTTGGCTATTGCTCATGATTTATGGGTTATTGCTGACGAAGTATATGGGCAGTTAGTGTTTGAGGGAGAACACCTTAGCATTGCCCACCAGCCGGGCATGTTTGAACGAACTGTTACCTTGAATAGTTTATCCAAGTCGTACGCCATGACTGGTTGGCGATTGGGTTGGGCCATTGCTCCTGCTGCGTTAATTGAGCACTTTACTAATTTAGGCCTGTGTATGTTGTATGGGCTACCTGGTTTCATTCAGGCAGCTGGTATTACGGCTCTTGAAGAATCCCAAGCCGCCAGTGAGGTCATTAGAACCACTTTTAAAAGGCGTCGAGATTTGGTTTTTGATGCTTTGAGCGGCAACGCGCATATTCCTGTGCTTAAACCTCAGGCTGGCATGTTTATCATGATGGATGTACGTGCCTTAGGTATGAACGGTTTTGAGTTTGCCAGTGCGCTATATCGGGCGACAGGAGTAGCTGTGTTGGACGCAGGGGCTTTTGGTAAGGCCGCTTATGGTTGGGTACGTATTTCTTATACGGTTGATGACAGTGTATTGCTTGAAGCTTGTGCTCGCATTCGCCAATTTATTGATCAGAACCAACGGGTGAGTGCATAAACAAGATGATAACCACAGGTCAGCGGCTTATTAGGCAGTTACAGGACTATGGTGTAGAGACCGTATTTGGAATCCCTGGTGTCCATACCATAGAGTTATACCGAGGTTTGGCAGAAGCCGATATTCAACATATTACCCCGCGTCATGAGCAGGGCGCTGGTTTCATGGCCGACGCCTATGCTCGCATCACAGGCAAACCTGGGGTGTGCTTTGTAATTACGGGACCTGGCCTAAGTAATATGGCCACGGCCATGGGGCAAGCCTTGGCTGATAGTATTCCTATGTTGGTTATCTCTACAGTGAATCCACAGGGAACGCAGAATCTAGGTTGTTTGCACGCCATGCCTAATCAACAGGCAATGATTAAGCCCCTGACCATTGCGACCTTTGAACTTAATAAAGATGACTGTGTTGATACCACTATGGCACAAGTTTTTGCGGCGTTAAGTTATGAAAATAATCAGCAGCTAGGCCCGGTTCATCTGCAAGTTTCTGTGGATGTAATAGGGCAGCCTGCCAAAGATATACCGTCTGCGTTAGCGAGGCAGAACAAAACTCCTCTGACCTTAAGTCTCAATGAAGTGGCCCTACAGGGCTTACAAAAAGCCGCCGAACTCATTAACCAAAGCCCACAGATAGTGGTGCTTGCCGGCGGTGGGGCAACCAAATACCAAATGCCAGTCCAACAGTTGGCGAAAAGCCTGAATGCTCCGGTGGTAACGACAATTAATGGCCGAGGATTAATGTGTCAACAGCCATTATCGGTGCCAGCTAGCCCCAGTCTCGGCGCCGTTCGGGCCCTACTGTCAGCAGCCGATTGTGTGATTGCTTTGGGTACGGAAATGGGAGAAACCGATTTTGATATGTATCAGGATAATCAATTCCCTAAGCTGAAAAAACTCATACGTATTGATATTAACCCCAAACAGTTATGTAATGAACAGCAGCTTGGCATTCATGCCGACATTGGTTTGGCGCTCAAGTTTTTGTTGCCTTTGCTGGTGCCCAAAAGGTCTTCACTTAGCCAAGGCGAGGCACGTGCTAAAGCAGCGCGTCAACAGGCATTTTCTGAACAACCAGCCAATTACCAAAAACAACATACTTTTTTACAACATATTATTGGTGCATTGCCGGGCGCCATAATTGTAGGTGATTCAACACAACCAGTTTATGCCGGTAATACGTATTTTGAAGCCACAGGTCCATGTGCTTGGTTTAATTCCGCAACCGGTTTTGGCACCTTAGGGTACGCTGTGCCAGGTGCTGTGGGAGCGGCCTTGGGGCAGAAATATAAGGGTGGTCATAAGCCCATAGTGGCGATTACTGGTGATGGGGGGCTACAGTTTTGTTTAGCGGAGTTGGCAACGGCTCAGGATGTTGGTTTGCCGGTTATCTTCATTGTTTGGAACAACCAAGGCTTTGGTGAAATCGAAAGCTCTATGCTTGCTGTTGGCATAACCCCAGTGGGCGTAAGCCCCAAACCGCCTGAATTGCAGGCCTTGGCACAAGCTTACGCACTGCCATATGTTTATGTTGATAATATTGCATCCTTTGGTATGGCATTGGAACAGTATGCCCAAATTTCAAGCCCCATTATTATTGAAGTCAATGCGCAACCGATGATGTCATCCCTATCAAGCTAGTAGTATTGGTACCAGAAATGTCTGGCCATTGGTGGCGTATTGACTGGGTCTTGACTAATCTCAAGTCTTATCTTTGAGACATGTGGTGAAATGGCGGCTTTTATTATTTACGGATTCCAAATTATGTCTTTTGCCCATGTACACGATATTTTAACCATGATAGAAACAACCGGTGTGGCTTACACTAAACCACAATTACAAGCAGCTATTGTTTCACACTTTGGTGATGAAACACGTTTTGGGTCTTGTTCAATTGATGGTATGGATTCTGAGCAGGCGGTAGAGTTTCTAATTACCCGAGGCAAGTTTGTGCCACAACAAGCGGGTTCATGCTGCGGTTCTTGTACGGGCTAGGTGATTACCTTTTGCTTACCTAAACACCCCTAAGCGGGTCTTTATGAGCCGCTTGTTCGATTGCCGCTGGAAATCTTACAAAGTTTAACTAATCAATCGAATTGGATGGGGCTTTGATTTCGGTGACAAAGTCGTAACTATCTCCTGGGAAATAGGAGCGGGTATATTCTACGGGGGTGTCATCATCAAGCAACCCTATACGTTCGATATATAGGGTGGCACTGTCTACAGGTATTTGTAAGTGTGCCGCTCGTTCAGCATCAATGGTAATGGCACGCAGTCTTTGTTGTGCTTTAACGGGGCGTAAACCATGTTGGCGCAATGCATCGTAAAGGGAGTTGCTAACTTCAAAGGGGTTGCTGATGAAGTTGCTAGGCACAGTGGCAATCTCAAGCGCCATAGGTTTATTATCGGCCAAACGTAAACGATAGAAGCGCACTACTTCGGCCCCTTCTTGTAACTTAAGTGCAGCTAGTTCTTCTACGCTAGCTAAGCCCATGGAACGGTCAATCCAACGACTACTAGGTAGTTTACCTTGCTCAGCCATTATTTCTGAGTAGCTCTTCAAGAAATTAAGCGGTTGCTGGACTCGATCTCCGACATAGGTGCCCGCCCCTTGGCGCTGCACAAGCAGTCCCTCCTGTACCAGTACATCTATGGCTTTGCGCACCGTGACACGAGAAACTTCCAGCTGCTTGCCAATTTCTCTTTCAGGGGGTAAATATTCACCGGGGCGTAATATACCTTCGGTGATAGCATTACGGATGCTGTCCTGAAGTTGCAGATAGAGAGGGCTGTTAGCGCTTTTGTCCATATGTCCAAATAGCGCCAGAATAGGTTCTTGTAGCATAGAATTTTTTTTCAGTGGTAATACTGATAGCATAACCTAAAACGCTACCTAATGACCACTTTGTAAACGCCGCATAGCTTTGCCATCGGCATCAAAAATATGGCATTTGCTGGCATTAATAGCGAGTTTAATTTCCCCGCCGGGTTTAATGTTGGCGTCACCGGGCAGGACTGCACAAAAATCCTTATCATTAACTTGGCCATGGGCAATAGTTGAACCGCCAAGTTGTTCGATTACGTCGATATGCATGGTAAAACCCTCACCATGATCGGTTAGCTGTATATCTTCAGGGCGGATACCTAGTTCTATTGATGATCCCAAATTAGCGCCTGTTGTATGGACTGGTAGAGTTAAATGACCGTAACCACTAACATCAATGGTTAGGCTGTCCTCGATATGATGCAAAGGCTGGCAGGTTAGGAAGTTCATATTGGGTTGGCCTATAAAATTAGCCACAAAGAGTGTTTTTGGATGGTGATATAACTCCATGGGTGAACCATATTGCTCAACTTTGCCGTCATTAAGTACGACAATACGATCAGCCATGGTCATCGCTTCAACTTGATCATGGGTAACGTAAATCATGGTTGCATTTAGGCGATGGTGTAGCTTGGCAAGTTCAACGCGCATGTCACCGCGTAAGGCAGCATCTAAGTTGGATAGAGGCTCGTCAAAAAGAAATACTTTTGGGTTACGTACGATAGAGCGGCCAATGGCGACACGCTGTCGCTGGCCACCGGAGAGTTCGCCAGGCTTGTGATCTAAGCGATTTTCTAGTTGCAATACACTAGCGGCTTCTTGCACTCTTTGGCGTAGCTCAGGTTCTGGTAATTTGGCAACGCGCAATGGAAAGGCGATGTTTTCGAATACCGATAAATGTGGGTATAAAGCGTATGATTGGAATACCATTGAAATACCACGGTCTATAGGATGGGAATTGGAAACATCTTGGTTATCTATGATAATAGCACCTTCGCTGGCTTCTTCTAGGCCCGCAATGATGCGCAATAGGGTGGTTTTGCCGCAACCGGAAGGGCCAACAAAAACTATAAATTCTTTGTCTTTGATATCTAAGTTAATGTTGTCCAGAACCTGGGTTTCATTGAAACATTTGTTGATGTTTTGCAAAGCTACGGTTGCCATGAGGTGTACCTATGAATATTTACATTGCCGAAAAGGGCAGCTATCAGCAGCTGGTGTTTAACGTAAGTAAGAAAAAATAGGTGGCACCTATCAGGATACCACCTTGGCTAATAGAGTTTACTTAAACTCTTCCAGTTCTTCAGCCGCAATGGCGACTAGATTTTCAGCAGAGTCTTCGCCTAATAAGATGCCTTGGATCATGCTGTTGATGACGGTTTGTAGTGACTTGAAGTCAACGAACATTGGCTCTGGGCCACCGCTACCAATTGGATCGACAAACACTTTCCAATAATCATCATTTTCATAATATGGCTTATCAACGATACCGTTCTCGTATTGCATAATAGGCGTTAGGCCCCAGCTAGAATCTAAGTCGTATTGCGCTTCATCAGACGCCAGTGCACGAGCTAACTCCATAGCAGTGTCTTCATGACCTGTGCCATTAAACACAGCGATGGAGTCGGTAATTAACAAAGTTCCACTCACACCAGAGGGTCCTGCAGGAACGGGAACAGTAATGGTCTTCATGCCTTCTTTGTGAACACCACGACCCCATGGACCTTGAATGTACATGGCCACCTGGCCGTCATTGAATAGAGCTTTGACTTGTGATCGTTCAAAGGCTGTGGGACCTTCCTGGGCAACGTCCATTAGTTTGCCGTAAAATTCTAGCGTTTCAATAGTCTGTGGACTGTTCAGAGTGATTTCATTCGTGTCTGCATTTATGACAGAACCACCGTTGCTGTATAAGTAGTTAAAGAATTGATGCATGGTATTATCAAAATCTTTGCCCGCTAAACCTATGCCAGCAACACCAGTATTGTCTTTCACAGCTTTAGCCATGTTGTATAGGCCGGTCCATGTCTTTGGGCCAACACAGGGCAACCCTGCCTGCTCGATGAGCTCGCAGTTGATAAACAAAGCCTTGGTTGAGAAGGCATGGGGGAAACCCCAATATTTACCATTGTTGCTCACAGTGTTGAGAATGCCAGGCTGGTATTTAGCCTGATCTTCCTCAGAAATTTCCACGGGCACGATAAGGCCATTATTTGCCAGTTGTTTCAGGGTTCGAGAGCCCATATAGGCTATGCTGACGGGATCGCCGGCCGCCGCAAGGGTCATTGACTTATCCTGACATGTTCCCCAAGGCACAGCTTCCATGTTAACGGTAACATCTGGGTTATTGGCCAAAAAAGTATCAATTACTTTTTGATCAGCTTCTCGAACTTCTCCTCCACACATGACAAAGTGCAGTTCTTCAGCCTGCACTGAGGGTGCCATCATCATACTGATGGTTGCACCGACAGCGGCTGCGGTTAAGAGCTTTTTCATAACTTATTCCTCTTTATTATTAGTGCGCAAAGCGCCAAGTGACAAAACTGTCATGATTTCACTGCACCTGCTGTTAACCCTGCCATGAGATATTTCTGCAAGAACAAGAAGATAAACAAAACAGGTAAAATACCAATTATGCTAGCTGCCATCATTTCGTTCCAAATGACTTGCTGATAACCGATAAATTCGAAGATGCCCGCTGGTAGGGGCATATAGTCGCGTTCCTGATTAAAGGTTATTGCGAATAAAAACTGTTGAGCATAGGCGCCGATAAAAGAATATACGCCAACCACGATCAAGCCAGGTAATGCTAGGGGTAGGATGACTCGCCGCAGTGTATAAAGCCGTGAAGCACCATCGACATAGGCCGCCTCTTCAAGCTCTTTAGGAATTTTTTCAAGAAAAGATTTAAGCATGTAAATCCCCGTTGGAACCAAAAATGCAGCGCCAGGAATGATCATAGCCCAGTATGTATTGAGCAAGCCCATGCTGCGCAACAACTTATATAGGGGAATCAACAGCACGGCGCCAGCAAACATGTTTACGGCCAAAAACAAACCTAGACTTAAGGCCTTGCCACGAAAATCAAATCGTGCGTAAGCGTATGCAGCAGGAACCACAAAAATCATGCATAGGAGTGTGGTCATAGTGGCTAAAAATAAGCTGTTAAAGATATAGCGGGGCAACTTCGGTACTGTGACCCAAATATCTGAGTAGGCTTGCAATGACATGTCGTCAGACCAAAACTGATAAGGTGTTCTGAAAAGATGAGTGAGGGGCCTTAGTGATGCTAGGAACATTTCCAAGAAAGGAAGCAACATGAACGTCAAAAAGATACCGATTGCGGCATAGCGACCAAGCTTTTCAAGCAATGAGTATTTATCTATCATTTGTTGTCTCCAAATTTTCTATTCACCTTTTTTACTAGCCATAAATAAAGCACCATAAAGACTGTGAGTATGGCTACGATAAGCACTGCTCGTGCAGCGCCTTGGCCATATTTATAGTTCGCAATAGCCGTTTTATAGGTATCTACAATCAGTGTGGTCGTAGCACCTCGTGGACCGCCTTCCGTTAATATCCAAATAATTTCAAAGGAGTTGAAGGTCCAGATAGCTGACAGTAAGGCCATAGATACAAAAGTCGGCATGATTTGTGGCATGGTAATACGACGAAAACGGTACCAGCGTGAAGCCCCGTCTACGTATGCCGCCTCATATAAGTCACGGGGTACATTTTGCATAGCAGCCAGTAAGAATATAGTTATCATAGGCGTGCCAATCCACACGTCAGTGACGATGGCTGAGTAAAAGGCGCTGCGCTTATACGCTAAAAATTCAAATGGCCCGTCGATAATGCCTAACTGCTGTAATACACCAGAAATGATGCCGAAGTGACCGTTATAGAGCCATAACCAGCCGATACAACCAATGGCGATGGGCACAATCCAAGGGGGCATGACCAAAACTCGAAAAGCAGCCTTGCCCTTAAGGTTAGCGGCTAACAAAGAGGCACCTATGAGGCCAAGAATGAGTTTTAGGCCTACGGAAAGAAACATCCAATAGAAGGTGCGGCCCACTGTGGCGGGGAATTTACGACTATTAAGGAGCTTTTCGTAATTTGCCCAGCCAACATACTCTTCCGATCCTATTCCGGCATTGGTAAAGGATAGGCGAACGGTTTCCAATAGCGGCCAGGCCACAATTAGGCACATGTAAGCTGCTGCAGGAGCGATTAAAACCCATGCAAACAAGCGCGTAGAATTTATGCCAGATGTGGGTCGAATCCATGCCATAAACTGTCTCACTAAGTAATTCCGTTGGGTTTGATTTGTTTTATTGGAAATCATGTAGGTGGCCCTCAAACGTGGGTAAATTGCCACTCGATGGCTTTGAATAATGGATAAAAAGATTTAGCTGCCTGATATAAGGCAATGCCCTGACGTTTATTTTTATCACTACTCCAGGCCACTTCGGCAATACCCAATATGCGCGGAGCAAGGGTTTTTTGCAACATGTCGGTATCGAATACGCTTTCACTCCAAAGGGCACCTTGTATGCCCTTTATTTGCTTCTCCAATTCAGGCTCATCCGGCGGTACAGGTTGCCAGTTGGTCGTATTTTCCAAAGGTAAGTCTCCCGCCCAGTTGGCGCCATAGCTTTGTGAGTGTATGCCTAGACTCATGTCAAGGTAGGTATGCTGTGCTGGGCATAAAACAACTTTTTTGCCCTCGCGCGCTAGAGCGTGGCCAGATTCCAAACTGCGCCAGGCAAAAAGTAATGTTTGAATACCAATGCCATCATGCTGTCCTGAAGCGGCTTCCTCCCATGCGGCGGTACAGCCACCTTGGGCTTTTATCTTGGTAGCAAGCTGGTGCATAAACCAGCCCTGTACATCTTCTTGGCTTTCTAAGTGGTACTTTTGTTTGAGCTCGGTAACGGCGGCAGAATGATCCCATACACCTAGCGGAACTTCGTCACCACCAAGGTGCAATGGTGCAGTGGGAAATAGATTGCATAACTCGGCTAGAATGGGTTCAAGTGTTGTTAGGCTAGTGGATAAACCAGGGTTGATAGTATTATTGCGATAACCCTGTACCGAACGTATGTTTGCATCTGAGTCATTGGCGTTATGCAGTTGGGGGAGGCCGTGGATCAAAGCTAGGGCGTGGCCAGGTATGCTGATTTCGGCCATCACATCAATGTGTAGTTCACGGGCATGTTGTACCACATGTTGCATGTCTGCTTTTGAGTAAAAGCCACCTTTGGCACCTATACCGGCACCAAAAACGCCAGGCAACCATTGCTGGTGGCCGCGCCAGGCTGTACGCATAAGTTGAGGTGCTGATTCTAGCTCAAAGCGAAATGCTTCGTCGTTTATAGCGTGCCAGTGAAATCGGTTGAGTTTAAGCAGTGCCATCAAGTCCAGTAATTGTAATATATCAGCAACCTTAAAAAACTGTCGGGCACAGTCTAGGTGCTGCCCGCGCCACTCGAATCGTGGTTGGTCAATAATGAGACCACAGGGTAAGTGTCCCGAATAGTTGAAGTGCAGTTGCAGTAAGCTAACCAAACCGTAGAAATAGCCGCTTTCACTTTTTGCCCGCAGGCTTATTGCGCTAGCTTCGATGCACAATTCGTAGGCATCTTCGGTAGTGCTTTCTAAGGGCAGAATATTGATCGGTATCGCCATGTTGCTTTGGTGGTTATCCGATGCAAAGGAATTAAGATTCAAACGTTTGTTTAAATTTTGCACGGCATGCCAGGCATTGACAGCACTGCCTTCTTTGATAGGTGTGAAACGGTTCTCGGCTTTGCAGTGTCCGTTACTGGGTCGCCAACTAGAGGGGGCAGGGATCAACTGCAAACTCGAAACGGTGAGCTCGCTGGCCTTTGTAGTGGTATATTCCTGCTTTTTTGGCTTAACGTGTTCAAAACGCATGGGTTGGGTATTGACCGCATAAACTTGATCGCCCATTTCTATATAAGCAGCTTGAGGGCCAAAGGCAATATTGTCCGCATTGACCTCATCGTGTTGTTGATCATAGGCAAAGCTGAAAGCCCAACTTTCCCCAGGTCTTAGTTGCCGATTTTGATCGGGGCGTAAGCGAACAAAACCACCATTCACGTCTTCGATGATGCAATTTTGCAAGGCCTTTAGCGGTGCTAGTAAACTAAAACATAAGCAGAAATCGTCTACCACATCGATACCAACGTTGGTTAGATTTGCATGTATTTTAGCTGACACACTGATTTTACTGTGCAGAACTAAAGACGGTTTGTTGGGGTGCACGACATAGCCTTTGTTGTAATTTTAATTATCAAATCAAATACCAATATATAGCCAATATAAAACCAATGCAAGTTAAAAACCGGTGAATATGGTTGTTTGGATATAAAAAGGTTTGGAATTATTTTGTTTATGTATTATATTGGTATTACTGTGTGCTAGAGATTAGATAAACTAAGAAGGGACAAGGAATGCGAGTGATCATTGCTCACGATCCAGCAAATGTAGCTCAAACCTGTGCTGAGTTAATCAGTGAGCAATTGCAATTAAAGCCGTGTTCAGTGTTGGGGTTAGCGACTGGCTCCACGCCAATTGCTTTGTATAAACAGCTGGTGTCACGCTATCAAGCTGGAAATATGAGCTTTCTCGGAGTAAAAAGCTTTAACCTTGACGAGTATGTTGGCTTGTCAGGTACACACCCACAAAGTTATCGCTATTTTATGCAACAGCATTTGTTTGATCATGTCGATATTAGGGCTAAACAGACAGAAGTGCCTTTAGGTCAGGTCGAACCGAGCAAAGAATGTATACGTTATGAAAAGGCCATTGTTCAGGCTGGTGGGATAGATTTGCAAATACTAGGACTTGGCGCTAATGGTCATATTGGTTTCAATGAACCCAGTTCTAGCCTTGTATCTAAGACCCGAGTAAAGACTCTTACACCGGCTACCATGGCCGCCAATGCTCGTTTTTTTGATAAAAATGAATATCAACCTGAATTGGCTTTGACCATGGGTATTGGCACCATCATGCGTGCCAGGCAAGTAGTACTTTTGGCAACTGGGACACACAAAGCGAAAGCGGTGCAAGCGATGATTGAGGGCCCTGTATCAGCGCAGGATCCAGCCAGTATTTTGCAATTTCATGAGCGTGCTACGGTAGTTTTGGATGCTGATTCAGCGGGGTTACTCAAACAATATGAGTATTACCAGTGGGTCGAAGAGGTGAGGAAACGCACCAACTTGAATGAGTTCGTATTAGGGCAAAGTGCCAGCTAGGCAGCATCCTAAACATAAATTAATAAGAGAGCTTTATCATGATCGTTTTTAATAATAGCTCAGTGTTTACAGGCGATTTATGGTTGTTAGACCAATCTGTTGTGGTCGAAGGTGGTGTGGTTAGCCACATTGTCGAAACCAAAAACCGACCGCGTGGAGGAGAGCAAATAGACTTACAGGGAGAGATGCTAGTACCTGGTTTTATTGACGTACATGTGAATGGTGGAGCAGGGGAATTGCTAAATCACCAGCCAAATGCTCTGTCTATAAACGCCATTGGCAAAATTCACCGTCAGTTTGGCACTACTTCTTTTATCCCAACATTAATTACAGATACTTGGGAGCAGATGGTCAATGCAGTGTTAGCTGTTGCCGCTGCGCAGGAGGCAGGTGTAGATGGTGTTCTGGGTATTCATCTGGAGGGGCCTTACCTTAATATAGAAAGAAGAGGTGTGCACTCTCAGGACAGTATTCGCCAACCTGCTAGTGATGAGGACTTGTCACGTTTATTCGCACCTCTTGCTGCAGGAGCCATTCGTCTGATGACTCTGGCTCCGGAACAGGTTCCTCAAGGCTTTATTCAACAACTGCTGCGGCATAATGTGATTGTTAGCGCAGGCCATACAGCCGCAAATTATAGTCAAATGGTAGAGGCCTTAGAGCAGGGTGTCTCTGGCTTTACACATTTATTTAATGCAATGACACCTATGTCTAGTCGAGAACCTGGCGTAGTAGGGGCCGCCTTAGATGATCAAAATAGTTGGTGTGGTGTTATCGTCGATGACTATCACGTTCATGCTGTAACCTTGCGTCAGGCATTGAAGGCTAAGACGCGCGGCAAAATGATGTTAGTTACTGATGCTATGCATACTGTTGGTGCTGCTGCGGGAGAGTTTGACCTCATGGGAGCTCCCATTGTTAGTAACAATGGTAGGGTGACGACTTTAGATGGTACCTTGGCAGGTAGTAATTTGGATATGGCCAGTGCTGTGCGCAATACGGTGAACATTTTAGGCTTGGATTTGAGTGAAGCGTTGCGTATGGCCTCTCTTTACCCCGCTCAATTTTTAGGCAGCGACCAGAGCTTAGGGCGTATCGCCGTTGGTTGTCGTGCTGACTTTGCGCTTCTCAATGAGCAACTACAGGTGTTACAAACCTGGGTAGGAGGAAGGCCGTAAAGAAATGTGGTTTTGTGGTGTTTTTGTAACCAGCTGCAGTGATGCTTGTGCATAAGAGGCTGAGTATCAATAGAGGTTATATAGAGAGCTACGCGCTAGGTGCGCTGTACAACTACTATCGGCAACGGGAGTTCATGTATCAGAATGTTTAGGGGGTCCAGAAAAAATATCGGGTCGCTTATGCAGGTGGTTCCGCGAGATAGTTACCGTAGGGTGGGTTAGTCTGCTGGGCATGACGTAGTTGAATTTTGTCAGAAAAGGGATAGTAGTTGCAGTTCACTAAGCTTAGTAGAAGGTGTTTGTTTTTGCGATAAATTCCGGTAAAACTTTGTGTTGCCTATTACATTAAGTCGCTGTTTTTGCCAAGAATCTTGGTATGGTTGTCATGTTGGCAGCGAAGCAAAGCCCCCTTCATGCAGTAAACCCAATCCAGAAGTGGCCTATCAAAAAGGTCAATTATCCTTATTATTTTTACATTGTGTCATCTTGTGCACCGTTTTAACATTCACCATTGTCAGTTGCTATATGTTTAGCTTCACTTAAAACTGTATCTAGTATATGTAATAAGTAATCGACATCGCTTTGACCGATGGTTAGTGGAGGGCGAATCTTTAAAATGTTGTCGTTGGGGCCTTCGCTTCCCATAAGGATACGTTCTTGGCGCATACGATTTTTTATATAGGCAGTGAGTTTAGTCGCGGGTTCTCGAGTGTGTCTATCGGTAACGAGGTCTACACCGATAAATAGGCCACACCCACGCACGTCGCCAATACTGTTGTGTTTTTTTTGCAGCCATTGCAAGCCGGCAATTAGGTGCTCTCCCATGATTTTTGCATTGTTCATTAGCTGTTCGTCTTCCACAATTTGTAGCACCTCGTTGGCGATGACACAAGACAAGTTAGAGCCGCCAAAGGTGGAAAAAAACTCCGGCCCTTGAGCAAAGCTATTGGCGATAGCTTGGGTAGTGACAACTATGCCAATTGGTTGACCATTGCCGATAGGTTTGCCTAATACAACAATATCAGGCACTACCTGTTGTTGTTCAAAGGCAAAATAATAGTCGCCCAGGCGGCCTAAGGCTGTTTGGACCTCATCAGCGATACATACACCACCAGCATCTCTAACGTTTTTATATACTTGTTGTAGGTAGCCTTGTGGGGGAATAATCTGGCCACCCACGCTAGGGAAGGTTTCAGCTATGAAGCCTGCTAAAGCCTCATCTTGGCGCTGCAACTGGGCGATGGTTTTTTCAATTTGCGTGGCATATTGTTGGGCACAGTCTGCGTGTGTAGTGTCTTCTGAAAGGCGGTAAGGTCCTCGGTAAGTGTCGGCTAAATCGACCAGATGCACCCAATCAGATTGGCCGGAGCCACCTGGGGCGTTAAATTTGTAGGCTGATATATCAATAGCGCCAGTGGTATTGCCATGATAGCCATGGTCAGAGGTGATCATGTGCTTAGCACCCGTATGAGCACGTGCTAAGCGTAAGGCCAACTCGTTGGCTTCAGAACCGGAATTGACAAGGTAGCAGACTTGCAGAGAATCTGGACAATGAGTCAGTAGGGACTTGGCTAATTGGCCGCGGCTAGGGTGAAGGTAGCGGCTGTTAGTATTAATTTGACGTAGCTGTTGCGCTGCGACCTGTTGGATGCGTGGGTGTGCATGGCCAACATGGGGAACGTTGTTATAGGCATCAAGATAGGGCCTACCTGATTCATCAAACAGATAATGTTGCCAACCACGCAAGAACATGATCGGTTGGTCATAGGTGAGTGTTAGATTGGCCGCGAAGTGCTGTTGGCGGTAGGCCAATAGTTGATTGTGATTTGGCCTTTGATAGCAAGCCTTTTGAGGGTCTAAGTTTAACCAAGCGGCAGGGTTTGGGTGGACTTGTTGCCAAAACGGTAGTTGGTCGGGGTCGGCTGCCCCAGGCCAATCATAACCAATACCCAGCAGGCTAGTGGCAATCTGCACATGCACATGAGGGTCCCAGCCGCCGTTATGACTAGGCTCGCCTAGTTGTGCAAAAATGCTGCCTCGTTGCAGTTTTTGCCCTACTTTTAGATGGTCTAAAGCATTGGCTTGTAGGTGCCCGTAGAGGCTATAAAATACATGTTGATCGTCTATTTGGTGGCGTAAAATAACTATCGCGCCATAATCTAAATAGCCTGGGCAGGGCTCTATGGCTTCTACATAGGCATCCATGGGGGCATGCAAGTCTTGGCCTGCAGCGGCAAAAATATCAATACCCAAGTGCACGGTGCGCCGGCGGCTAATAGGTGTTTGGTCAGTTTTGAACGCCTGTTCTGTGTAAATTAAACGTGGTTCATTGTAATAACCTAGACTAATTGCTGAATCACTACCATGGGATAAACTAATCGCTTCTTCAGCATCTAGTGATATTGGGTTTTCTGGTATTGCACTGTGCTCCACGGATAAGGGGATCATCGGTGCTGAATTTAGATTGACTTTCAAGCCTAGCAGAGGGAAAAAATCTCCTTGATGATGGGCCAACCAGTGTTTGAGACGCACACTGGTGTCGTTTACTGGGTAATCGCACGCAACGAGCAGCTCTAAGGTCAATAGATCGCAGTTAATTGAGTTGTTGAGCAAAAAATCCCAAGCAGGCGCTTGTGAAATGGTGATATAGGGGTCGTGGGGTTTGGTTGCTGCCATTTGGGTTGAGTTGACAATGCTAACGACTAACCGCATCAACAGCAGAGGCCAGATTAGTTTTAGTTCTTTTTGGCTTAATCGATGTTGTTGATGGTAGCTTGCCACGAGTTGGCACAATGCGGCGCTAGGGTCTGCTTGGTCTAGGACGATATATGCACCACAGATGGCTAGCTCACAGACTTTGGCCCCTCGACACATGTCCCCTAAATCGATAATGCCAGTAATGGCGGCACTGGCATGGTAATGCCCCTGCGCTAATATGTTGTAGTCATTAACATCGTTATGAAGGGCGACCTGGGGTAGGGCGTCTAGCTGAGGTTTGACAGCAATAAATGCCATGCTAATGCTTTTGAGCAGGGTGCGCTTGGATTCATCTTTGATGCAATGGAGTTGTTCATGAACCCAGTCAGCTTGCATTAGGTTCCATTTAAAATCGCGCTCTAGATAAGGGTGCGCAAAAGACTCTAATTGCTTGTCCATATGGCCAAGGTAGTGACCTAGTTGGCCAATTAGTGGTAGTGACTTAGGCGTGAAGTGGGCATAGGTTGTTCCTGGTAGAGCCTGTAACAACCATACTAGACGATTACAACCAGCTTCATCCTTGGTTTGGATATAGGGCTGGTTTGCTAGGGTATTGATGACCTTAGGCATGGGCAGCGACGGTGAGGTTTGATTGAGATGTGCAAAGGCGCAGCACTGCATGTCGACCAAAGCTTCATTGCAGTCAGCGCGCATGACTTTAAAAATGTAGGTTTTGTGATTGGTTTGGACGAGGAAATTTAGGTCAAATTCTCCATCTAGTTGGCTAATAGAGCCGCGTAACCCCCACATGTCTTCTAACACCTGGCGCCAGTGTGGCGACGATTGTGGCGACATATGCTCGTCCTTTTTTGCAGATTCTTTGCTACGCATGCTAGTTGATTTAGCGCTAATAAACTAGCCTATCACAATGTTCTGATGATGATTAAGCGCCAAGCTTTTTATTGCTTAGTATCAGTCCGAAACCAATGCATGGGGCCAGGGTGATCAATAGTGGTATTAGCAGAACATGGTAGGTCATGATCGCTGGGGCTAGTTGAGCCACACCGGCCCCAGCTAATAACTGTAGAAAACCGATCATGCCAGAAGCTGTGCTTGGGCCAAGGTTGGTGCTGCTAATGGCGGCACTTTGTGAATTAGGTTGGCTAAAACCGCGGCCGAAGGTATATAGAGTCATGGGCAAAAATAAGGCCCAGTAGCTGTAGCCACTACTTAAACCCCATAGCATGAGCAGGCCGCCTAGTAAGGCCAGGCTGTGACCCAAATAAACCATGTAGTTGATACCCAGCTTGCTAGAAATCTTGGCTGCAATGAAGCTACCCGCCATAAGGCCAACAGAAACCCATAAAAACCAGTTGCCATAGTCTGCAGAGGAACCTTGTAAGTGTTCGGCAACCAGGTAGGGTGCACTGCCTATAAACAAATAGAATCCACAGGCAATGATCGCCGTAGATAGGGCATAAGTAGCGTATCCAGGGCTTTTTATTACGGCCATGTAGTGGTGCAAGACACGACTTAAATGCAGTGGTTGTTGGCGGCCTGTTTCTGGTAATCGAAATAGCACGATGACCCATGAAGTACTGCCCAGTATCATGGAAAAATAGAATAGGGATTGCCAGCCATAAGCGAGATTCAGATACCCCCCCGCGGTGGGGGCAATAGCCTGCGCCAAACCAATGGCCAGGGTAATATAACCAATCTTGCCAGCAGCTATATCACGCGGGTAGCGGTCCAGCATAATGGTCCGGGCTAAAGCTATGCCTGTGCAGCCCCCCAATGCTTGCAAAGCCCGTCCAACTAATAGCATAAAAAGATCATGGGCCATGGCAGCCATAAGACAACCTAGCATATGAACAATAATGCCCCCCAATAATACGGGGCGACGACCAAACCTGTCGGCCAA
>JAAERS010000197.1 GCA_024230095.1 Gammaproteobacteria bacterium
GGTGCTTAAATTAGCTTGGCATGAATTAAGTCAGCGCCATGGTGAGCCCTGCAATGAAGATGGTCCGTGTGATGATTTTATTATTGTGGGCTATGGTAAAGTGGGTGGTTGGGAGCTTAGTTATGGCTCTGATCTGGATCTGGTGTTTCTCTATGATACACCCTTCAATGGCATGACTAACGGCGCTAAAAGTATTGCTAACAGCGTATTCTTTACCCGTTTGGGGCAGCGCATTATTAGTTATTTAAATACCCTAACATCGGCAGGGCAGTTGTATGAGGTGGATATGCGATTACGCCCTGACGGTGCTAAAGGGTTGTTGGTTTCTACCTTGACCGCGTTCGCGAAATACCAAAAGGAGCAAGCCTGGACATGGGAACATCAGGCGCTGGTGCGCGCGCGACCCCTAGCCGGAAGTGATAGCTTGGCCCAAGACTTTAATGCTGTGCGTAAGCAAATATTGGCGCAGCCAAGAGACTTAACAACACTGCGTGAGTCAGTGCTTGAAATGCGTGAAAAAATGCGCTCTAACTTGGCCTCTAAACCCAATAAGCAAGGACAGATTGAGCACTTCCATTTAAAGCAAGATCAAGGCGGTATAGTGGACATTGAGTTCATGGTGCAGTTTGGCGTTTTGGCATACTCTAATGAATTTCCTGAACTGCTTACCTATACAGACAATATTCGCATTCTGGCAGCGCTTGAAACCTGTGGTTTGATGTCCGCGGCCTCGGCCCAAATCCTGTGTGATTGTTATCGTGACATTCGCGCCGTTGAACACAGGCAGACCCTGCAAAATAAGTCCGGTCAGGTAACCCTTAGTGAGTTGCGGCAGCAACGGCAACAGGTACAAGCGCTATGGCAGGAATTTATGCAGGCTTAATGTCAGTGCGGCGATGTGTCGTTAGTAGATGCTTGGTTCGCCTTCTGGGCGAGTCTTAAAACGGCGGTGTAACCACAGGTATTGTTCAGGATGCTGACGCACGGCTTGTTCAATGTGCGCATTGATGACGCTGGCATCTGTGACCGCATCGGCGCCTGATATAGTAGGCAAGGCCGTCAGTTTTAAGTGGTAACTCTGGTCACTGGTGTGTTGATGGGAAAAGAAAAACACCTGACAACCGGTGGTTTTAACCAGTCGGCTAGCAATGCCAGTGGTGGCTGTGGGAATACCAAAGAACGGCGCGAAAATAGAGCGATCTGGCCCTAAATCCTGATCCGGTGCCAGCCATATAGTGTTACCCGACTTTAGTTCTTTA
>JAAERS010000198.1 GCA_024230095.1 Gammaproteobacteria bacterium
CACGCTGGTGAGATTGTTGTGTGCAAACGCCCCCTCCCCAATGGTGGTCACTGAATCGGGAATGGTCACGCTGGTGAGATTGCTGTATGCAAACGCCCCCTCCCCAATGGTGGTCACTGAATCAGGAAGGGTCACGCTGCTGAGATTGTTCTTTACAAACGCCCCCTTCCCAATGGTGGTCACTGAATCAGGAATGGTCACGCTGGTGAGCTGGTTGCGATCAAACGCATACTCCCCAATGGTAGTCACTGAATCAAGGATAGTTACGCTTTTGCTTTTCCCTTTGTATTTAATGATGGTTGATGCGTCTTCAGTACCATCAGGTAGTTTGGCATAAACAAAATCATCAGGGCTTGTTTGTCCATTAAAATTAGGTTTTGATAAGGTCATTGTTATTCTCACAGGTCTATTTTGTTCCTTACATTTTACTCGGTTTTGGGTCAAAAATGTGTCATAGGCAGGTCAACGCCCCACCTCCCTCCCAGCATTATTGATTAGCTTATTGATTTCCTGTCGTTTAAAATACGCTTTTCTTTTCTATTTAGGTCTTCCATTGACTCACTCTTCCAATGTTAAGCGTCGCCAGCGGATGCAAAAAGAGTTCGTCCCTCGCGCCACAAAGCTCCTGTTTGAAAAAGACAACGCTTGGGAGAAGGTGCTGTGGAAACATGCCCATACCTTCAGTCTTTGGCAAATCACATGCGTAGAACGCATGTTGGCTTGCGGTACTAACCTGATGGGCGCCAAACACTACGATTGCGGTACACCAAACTGTCCACACACTAAGGTTATCTGCCAAAGCTGCAAGACAAAGGCTTGCAGCTCTTGTGGCAACAAAGCCACTGAGCAATGGATACACACTCAACTTGATGTCATGCCGGACTGTGAGCATCAACACATCACGTTCACCATGCCGAGCGAGCTGTGGCCC
>JAAERS010000199.1 GCA_024230095.1 Gammaproteobacteria bacterium
GTATAAGACAGTTCGTGGTCCAGTTGATGGCATAAATATTCTACATTGGCTAAGCCTAAGCCAAGTCCGTCTGTATTCGTGTGGTTGTCAGCTTTGTGAAAGGGTTGGAACAAACTTTTTGCCTGTTGTTCACTAAAACCAATGCCAGTATCTTGAATTTTAATGACTACCTGCTGCTTGGTTTCTTGGGCTTGGATACTAATTCCCCCTTTATCGGTATAACGAATGGCATTACTAATTAGGTTGCGTAATATACGCGTTAACAGGTTCGGATCAGATTGCACTCCAATATAACAAGTGTGGCATTGGAAACTTAAGTCTTTTTGGGCTGCCAAGGGGGCGGATTCCGTTGTTAGGCTATGCAGTAGTTGGTGAATATCAACAGTTTGCAGGGTTGGCTGCTGGTCAATAACGTTATGGCGCGCATAATCTAATAAACCCTGCAATAAACGTTCGATATCCCCCACTGCTTGGTTAACGGCCAGTAGCTCAGAGCCGTTATTGTGGGATTGGTCGAGCAAATTGCTTAAGAGTAATTGCGCGGCACAAACGGGTTGCATAATGTCATGACTGATGGCGGCCATGAGTTTAGAACGGCTAGCATTGGCTTCTTGAGCCTGCTGTTGGGCAAGAGATAGTTGGCGATTGGTTTGGCTAAGTTGACTAAGTGTTTCATTAAGCGCTTCTGTTCGGTCTCTCACCTTATCTGCTAAAAATACGGAGTGGGCAAAGTTGTCATAGGCCGCACCGCTCACGGGGCCAGCTTCTATCCGCGTGATAAGGGCCTGGTTAATTTTTTGTAAGCGGTCTATTTTTTGCTGGTATTGTTCAGCACTAATGGTCATCACACTCTCCGAAATAGATACCCGTAAAAGTATGGTTTAAATGGCTGCCGCCGAGTTGTTCGCCATAGGTGCTAAAACCCGCCATATTGTAGTGACTCAATAGTTGATTCATGGACGATTCCACGCCTAGGTGGTTTATCTCTAGGTATCGAAGAATGCAGTCAAATGTGAGTACCAGCTGTGGTTTGCCAGTTTTTTGTTGCAAGTCCGTTAGCCAAGATTTGGTTTGTCCAACCACATCTTCTGGTTGCGCGACAGTCAAAACCACACCAATTTCAATGGCAGAGTAAAAGCTGAGGCTGTTGTCTGGCAGCACTTGTTGCACACTGCGGGCGTAATAGTTGTCACCAATCTTAATGGTTAGTGGGTGTAAGGCAAATTCGATTTCTGTTAGGTCGTTTACTGGCAAACCACAGGTCCGAGCGTATTCCTCTGCGGCGGGTAAGCCATTTAACTCATAGACTCGTCGTTGAGTGGCGTCGGCGTGGGTAACCACCAATTTTTCATTCTGAGCCGACAGATGATGGTGACTAAATGCAGAAAAAGGGTGCTGTGTATTAATTAAAATGAGTGCCGCAGCATTGCGATATATGTCTCTTTCATAAAATATTTCGGTGTGGTCAAAGTGCAAATCGTCCCCAGCAGAGCCACCTAGTAGTGGGATTTTTCCTAGGCTGGTATTAATGACCTGCAAAAACTGTTCTTCATGAATAGAAAGGCCATCCAATAAAGTGATAGCTAGGGTCTTATTGGTTGGATTTGATGTGGTTTTGTGGCCACATTGATGCAGCATGTTTTCTACTAGCTCTTGGGAATCCGAGAGGCTGAAATTATTCATGTCTTGAATAAGCGCACAGGCAACAGAGTTGTTTGAGTGGCTAAAGCTGATCGCTGTTATCGAGTCGCGGGCATAACCTTTGTTGCTTAATTCGCCAGAACTTGTGCAGCCAACAATGCAGGCATTTGGAAATGCTGTGCCAAGCTCAATACCCAGGGCTTTCAGGTTGTAGTGGGTAGCGCAAAAAAATAGTAACAACTGAGCATCTTGATAGCCCAGTTGGTCCCTTATCTCCGCAACGGCTTGGTCTGTGTTTGCCTGACGAGAACTTGCTGCATGTATCCCCATAACGTTTCCTTTGTTGTTATTGGAACAGCCATTATAACGACAAAAGTTAGCGGTGGTGCAATGTTAAGTTGCACCACCTGTGGCGCCTTGATATTTAGAAGAAACCCAATGGACTAGTGCTATAGCTCACCAACAGGTTCTTGGTTTGCTGATAATGGTCTAGCATCATCTTGTGAGTTTCGCGCCCGATACCGGACTTCTTATAACCACCAAAGGCTGCATGAGCAGGGTAGGCGTGATAACAGTTAGTCCAAACTCGTCCCGCCTGTATGCCACGCCCCATGCGGTATGCACGGTTCATATCGCGTGTCCAAACGCCAGCACCTAAACCATATTCGGTGTCATTGGCGATGGCCAAGGCTTCGGCTTCATCTTTAAAGGTCGTCACGCCAACAACGGGGCCAAAGATCTCTTCCTGAAAAACGCGCATGTTGTTGTTGCCTTTCATCAAGGTCGGCTCAATGTAGAAACCTGCTGATAACTCACTACCAACATTAGCGGCACCGCCACCCGTTAAGAATTCCACACCTTCTTCACGACCGATTTGCAGATAGTTAAGGATGCGTTCCTGCTGCTCTTCTGAGGCCTGTGCACCCACCATGGTATCGGTGTCCAAGGGGTTGCCGCGCTTAATTTGTGCCGTGCGTTCAAGAACCTGGCCAATGAAGTCGTCATAAATGGATTCTTGTACCAACAGACGTGATGGGCAGGTGCAAACTTCACCTTGGTTAAAGAAAGCCAATACCGTGCCTTCGACACATTTACTAATGTAGTCATCTTCAAACTGCATGATGTCTTCAAAATAGATATTAGGGGACTTACCACCCAGTTCTACGGTCGAAGGGATTAGGTTTTGAGCCGCATTGGCCAGTACGATTTGACCCACTTGGGTGGAACCCGTGAAGGCGATCTTAGCAATGCCCTTGTGGGTAGCTAGAGCTTGGCCTGTGACTTCGCCAACACCGTTCACCACGTTCACCACGCCAGGTGGCAATAGATCTTGAATTAGCTCGATCAAAACCAAAATGGATGCGGGGGTTTGCTCAGCTGGTTTTAAAACCACACAATTACCAGCTGCCAAAGCAGGAGCCAATTTCCAGGCCGCCATGAGAATGGGGAAGTTCCAAGGAATGATTTGGCCCACCACACCAAGAGGCTCATGGAAATGGTAAGAGGCTGTGGTTTCATCCAGTTCTGCACTGGTGCCTTCTTGGGCGCGGATACAACCTGCGAAATAGCGGAAGTGGTCAATTGTTAATGGGATATCGGCGGCGAGGGTTTCACGCACGCCTTTACCGTTATCCCAGGTTTCAGCAACAGCCAGTATTTCTAGGTTGGCTTCTAGACGATCAGCAATTTTCAACAAAAGGTTTGAGCGTTCGGTAGCCGATGTTTTACCCCAGCTTGAGGCGACTTTATTGGCGGCGGCAACAGCGACATCGACATCGGCAGCACTGGAATTGGGCACTTCACAGAATTTTGCTCCATTGACTGGAGAAATATTGTCCATGTATTGGCCGCCAACAGGAGCAACCCACTCCCCACCGATAAAGTTTTCATAACGAGATTTGAAATTGACAAGGGCTCCGGCGGAGCCTGGGTTTGCATATAGCATTTGCATATCCTCTTTTATGATTTTTATATTATTGCGTGTACGTTTGACGGTTCTAGCTTAGCCAAACATGGCGATGTACAAAATCGGTTAAAAGAGGGTTTTTGTCTCCTACTTTAGGAGGAGTTTTTAAATTCAATATAGATGGTTCAGGCAGCTATAGAGCTCGCTGACTAAGACTGGAGGTTTCAGCCACAGGGCTGTGCTATTCACATTGCTTTGATGGGCGGTTTGACTCATCCATAATCAACGGATGTTGTAGTATGGTTGGCAATGGAGTTGGTATAGGCTGATAGAAGGAGCCACCATCGGAGTCGGATGGTGGCAGGAGCCGGCTACTGGTGACGTTGCTTAGTGCGCCGCCATCAGGTGTTGAGCGATATACTGGTCGCTATCTTGGTGACGACCATTATTATACTCATGGCGCATCAGATGGGCAGCCTTTAGGTATTTGCTGTAGCTTTCAGCAGCTTCTGTATGTTGCTTTAATGTCAACACGCGCTTGAACCAGTGGCCCAAGCGAGTCAACAATTGTGCAATGGCTTCACTGCGGGCTTGGTGGGCTTGCTCCACATAAAATTTGTAATCAACTTCGCCGTTGGCTAGAGTTTTGATATTCAGATCGTTAATTTGGCTCATGTTAAGCTCCTAAAATAATACTAAATCTTTAAATTGAGAAAAACTGTTCTGGCCATTTTTGCCAGCTTAGTAAGCCCTTTTTTCTGCATACCAGTATTCGGTAATTTAGTAGCAGGGCACTGTCCAGTTCATGGTGCCATTTTACGACTAGAATAAGACTTGCACAAACGACTCTTTTTCAGCAAAATGGTGAAAAATATTCATCTATTAGGATATAGTCGTCATGCGCCGATTGCCGCCCCTGAATGCCCTGCGTAGTTTTGAGTCTGCAGCCCGTCTAGGCAGCTTTATTAAGGCTGCCGATGAACTTTTTGTGACACCATCAGCTATCAGTCATCAGATAAAAACATTGGAATCTTTTCTTGAATTAAATTTGTTTATACGTGATAAACGGCGAGTGACGTTAACGTCGGCAGGAGAAAAGTATTTTAGTGCTATAGAGCATGCATTGGATGAAATAGACAGTGCCACAAGACGCCTATTAGCTAACCCCAATGTGGGGGCAGTCACGATCAGTGTGTCGCCCGCCTTTTTGACTCGTTGGCTAATGCAGCGCTTGAGCCATTTTCAAGCAGCATACCCCGATGTGGAGTTGCGCCTGAGCGCATCCATGGAAGACATTGACTTTGACCATTCGGATATTGATATGGGCGTTTTATTTGGACAGGGCTATTGGCCAGACATAGAGTCACACTTTCTTTTGGGCATGTCTTTAGAACCAGTATGTAGCCCCGCATTGTTGCAAGGTCAACATCCTCTAGATAGTCTGGATGACCTAAGCCATCACAATTTGCTGCACATTAGTTCTCGGCCCGAGGAGTGGCGCACCTGGATGCGGGCGGCAGGTATAGAGGACAGGGGGCATGGCAAGGGTTTGAGTTTTTCCAGCACTTCGCTGGCAACAGGGGCTGCCGTAGAGGGCTTGGGTATCGCCCTAGCCGACCGGCATCTAGTGGCCAAGGAGCTTGCCACAGGTCAGTTGGTGGTACCTTTTGATATTACCCTTGACACTAACAGTGCCTTCTATTTGGTATACGGTCAAAACCGGCCCTTAACCTATGGTATGAAGGCCTTTAGAGATTGGATATTGAGTGAAATATAACGCTTTGTTCTAGACCTTAAGATGTTCCTCTAACAACGGGAAACATTATGTTTGGGTTAAGCCAATATTCGATTAGATCCAAGTTGAGTGTTGCCAAAAAATCAGCCTATGCTTTTATCTGTGCGGGGAAGAAAGGCTTCATATATGTATTAAACTGTGATGTAATTCTGCGCACATTGCTCTTATTAAGAGCCGAACAATTAGTTATTTTGTATTAACCACCAGCAAACGAATCGTATATGCCATTACCGACTGATGTAGATCGCACCAAACAATTTAGATCTGGCTCTATCGGCGAGAAAAATCAGCAAAAGGTGCTAGCAGCGGCTACCACCGTTTTCTCGCGTAAGGGTTTTGCGGGCGCGAGGATTGAAGAGATAGCCCGCCATGCGGGTATGTCTAAGCCCAACCTTTTGTATTATTACAATAACAAAACAGATCTCTATCGCGCCGTGTTGGTGGATGTGTTGTCCTTGTGGTTGGACTCCATCGGTGAGTTTCATGTTGATGCTGACCCGCTTGAGTTGATGACCCATTACATTGCTAAAAAAATGGAATTATCGAAGCTTTACCCGGAAGCATCGCGCGTTATTGCTACCGAAATCATTTCAGGTTCTCCTGTTATTGAAGACTTTTTGCGCGTGCAATTGTACGACTGGGTAGCCAGCAAAGGTAGGGTGTTACTGCAGTGGCAAGCCGAAGGTTTAATGGCCCCTATTGAACCGGCTCATGTATTTTTCATGATTTGGGCAAGCACGCAAACCTATGCCGACTTTGAGTCTCAAATATCGGCCGTGTTGCGAGTTGATGATTACCAAACGGAGGTTTATGACTCAGCCACCAGTTTGGTTACTGAAGTTTTGACTCGGGGCCTTGGGCTTAAATCTCGGAATGCTGTAGGTCATTAATTTTGGGATTGGGTTAAAATATTCGTTGACCATTTGGTAAAAAATTGTTAAAAAATCTAATCGGTGTTGCAAATAGCGCTTAGATTTGCAGTTATTTTGAGTTTGTATCAGACCCAAAAGCTGTCAATACTTAGTCTTGTCGATGCAAATTGCCGTATCAATTGTCCTAGCCAAAGAGGGGTGATTCGAGTGACAAGAATAATAAAATCTGGCCTTATTCAGATGGGCCTCAAAGGTGACACCAGTATGTCGCCAGAACAAATCAGAGATCTAATGTTGGAGGCCCATGCGCCTTTAATCGATAAAGCCGGGCAGGCGGGTGTGCAAATTCTTTGCTTTCAAGAGGTGTTTACCCAACCTTATTTCTGCCCCAGTCAAGATAGGCGCTGGTACGCGGCAGCCGAAACCATTCCCAACGGTCACACCACGGCACTCATGCAAGAATATGCCAAAAAATATCAGATGGTCATTATTGTACCAATCTACGAAGAGGCCATGCCGGGTGTCTATTACAACACGGCGGCGGTTATCGATGCGGATGGCTCTTATTTAGGCAAATACCGCAAAACTCACATTCCTCATGTGGGTGGATTTTGGGAAAAATTCTTCTTCAAACCCGGAGCGTCTAACTGGCCAGTATTTGATACAGCCTACGGCAAGGTGGGGATTTATATTTGTTATGATCGGCACTTTCCAGAGGGCTGGCGGGCCTTGGCATTGAAGGGGGCAGAAATTATTTATAACCCTTCAGCGACAGTGGCAGGCATATCTAAATACTTGTGGGAGCTCGAACAACCGGCTTCTGCGGCTGCGAATGGTGTTTATATTGCTGCGATTAATCGGGTGGGTACCGAAGCGCCGTGGAATATCGGTGAATTTTATGGTTCCAGCTACTTCGTTAATCCTCGAGGCCAAATAGAAGCACAAGCCAGTGCTACTGAAGATGAGTTGCTGATACACGACATCAATATGGACATGGTAAGAGAGGTACGTGATGGCTGGCAATTTTACCGCGACCGCCGCCCAGAAACCTATACCCCACTGACGGACTTGAATTAACCACGAATAATAAGAATCAACTTACGCTACAACGGGAGTCATAAATTGAATTCAGCGACTGCAGATAATCCAATAGACCATGTTGTGGAGGTGAATGAGGTTTGCTTAGATTTTCACACTAAGGATGGTGTGGTTTCGGCCCTGTCGGACATCGATCTAAATATTAAAGCGGGCGAATTTGTGTCATTTATAGGTCCGTCTGGGTGCGGTAAGACAACCTTAATGAGGGTGTTGGCGGACTTGGAAAAGCCCACGAGTGGGTCAGTTCTAGTGAATGGCACCTCGCCGGAAGAGGCGCGCAAGAACAGAGCTTATGGCTATGTTTTTCAAGCTCCCGCATTATTGCCTTGGCGCACTGTACAAGACAATGTGTTGCTGCCTCTGGAAATAATGGGCTATGACAAACACCGTCAGCAAAAGTTGGCCCATGAGTATTTGCAACTGGTGAATTTGTCTGGTTTCGAAAACAAGTACCCTTGGCAACTATCCGGAGGTATGCAGCAACGAGTATCGATTGCTCGTGCACTGAGTGTCGAGCCACAGTTACTGTTCATGGATGAGCCATTTGGTGCTCTTGATGAAATTACCCGAGATCATCTTAACGATCAGTTATTACGCCTGTGGCAACAAACGCAAAAAACAGTCGTTTTTGTTACGCACTCCATTCCAGAGGCTGTATTTCTATCTAGCCGTATTGTTGTCATGTCTCCAAGGCCGGGTCGTATTATTGACATTATTGACAGTGATTTGCCAGTCGATAGAACCTTGGATATTCGGGAATCTCCGGAGTTTCTCGCTATTGCCCATCGGGTTCGGGCTGGATTAGCTGCAGGCCATAGTTATGACGACTAAAGCGCCATACACGGCCCCTCGTAAACCAAGCACGATGCTTGCTGTATTAACTGTGGTAATGGCGATTATCGTGGTTTGGTATGCTGGTGCTATTCATCTCAATAGCCCGCAGATCATTGATCGTTATGAAAAAAAGGAATTAGATTGGAGCTTTACTCAGCTAGCGGTAGATAGTTGGAACATGAAGCGCGCTGTTTTGCCTTCACCTCACCAAGTTTTGGTGGAGTTGAAGAAGACCATCATAGACAAAAAAGTAACCTCCAAGCGAAGTTTAGTGTATCACGCTAGCGTTACGCTATCGTCCACGTTATTGGGTTTTGTATTGGGTGCAGGTTTGGGTATTGCCTTCGCGGTGGGCATTGTTTATGTGCAAACTTTGGACAAAAGCCTCATGCCATGGATTATTACCTCACAAACCATACCGATATTGGCCCTAGCACCCATGATTATCGTTGTTTTTGGGGCCTTAGGAATCACAGGGGTTCTTCCTAAATCACTGATATCTATGTATTTATGCTTCTTTCCTGTTACTGTCGGCATGGTTAAGGGGTTGCGCTCACCACAACCGATGTTGGTAGATTTGTTAAATACCTATAGTGCTAGTAAGTGGCAAGTATTTTGGCGTTTACGCTTGCCGTCGGCAGTCCCCTTTTTGTTTGCCAGTTTAAAAGTGGCTATTGCACTCAGCTTGGTTGGCGCTATTGTTGCTGAGTTACCCACGGGTGGCCAGGCAGGTCTGGGTTCACGCTTGCTTTCAGGATCCTACTATGGTCAAACCAACTTAATCTGGGCCGCCTTGATCGTTGCGGCCGTGGTATCTGCTAGCCTGGTTTCTTTGGTAGGTGTTGTCGAGCGCAAGGTTTGCTTGCGTTTGGCCGGTGGGCAAGAGGTGAGCCATGAACATTAATTCATTCCGTTCAGCTAGCGGCATCGCCTTGCTGTTAGCCTTCCTCGCTTTGCTTTTACCTTGGTCGCAAACCCTAGGTGAGGCCACAATCAACGCCTGGCAACAGCTTGAGTGGCTGGCTTTGGTAGTGACTGTGGCCATCTGTGCATTGGTCAGCATGGCTTTGCAGAAACAGGAACAAAGGGCCGCGTGGCTGGTAACGGCATTAACATTGCTGGCCTTGTGGCAAGCCATGAATATCGTACATCAGGTCGATTTGGCAGGTCGCGCCGAGCTTGGCTTTTGGTCGTTGGTCGTCGCGCTTGGCTTTTGTGTATGGGCGGCCATGAGTTTTTTGGCGGCTATTAAATTATTCCAAGGTAAGGCACAAGCTTTTATTAATTTGTTTATCCCCGTGCTGCTGGGGGTGTGGCTAATTGCCTTATGGGAACTGTTTACGGTGGGGCTGGCTATACCCCATGTATTACTGCCGGCACCTAGTATTGTCGGCGAGGCCATTATGTCTTCGCTGCCTACTTTGGCGGCAGATTTCAAACAGACAGTGATTAAAGCCGTGGTGCCGGGCTTCCTATTGGGTAATTTGGTTGGTTTTATTGTCGCCGTGTTAGCCGACAAAATACCTTTTCTTAGGCGTGGCTTGCTGCCTGTTGGCAACTTGGTTAGCGCTATACCGATTGTGGGTATAGCACCCATTATGGTGATGTGGTTTGGCTTTGACTGGCAATCTAAAGTGGCTGTCGTGGTCATAATGACCTTTTTCCCCATGCTAGTGAACACGATTACCGGGCTAGGCGAGTCCCACGCTATAGAAAAAGACTTAATGCGTTCATATGGCGCTACCTATTGGCAGAGTTTATTTAAATTACGCCTACCCAATGCTATGCCATTTGTTTTTAATGCCTTAAAAATAAATTCCACACTGGCTTTGATCGGTGCCATTGTGGCCGAGTTTTTTGGTACCCCTATAGTTGGTATGGGGTTTCGAATTTCCACTGAGGTGGGACGGATGAATATTGAAATGGTGTGGGCCTCAATTGCCGTAGCGGCTTTGGTGGGCTCATTGTTTTACGGTTTGTTGGCTTTGCTGGAACGGCGAGTCACCTTTTGGCATGCATCTCTTAGAAAGGTGCACCACTAACTTGAAGTCATGTATGCCCAGTGGGGAAGAGGCGAAATATTCTCGTACTCGAATGTAGTTCAAAAACCTTTGGAGGTTCAATAATGAAATATAAATACAATAAAATTAACAGCATTGTGGCCGGATTAGCCCTAGCTGCCTCAAGTAGTTTTTTGCAGGCGGCAGACGATGTGACATTGCAGCTTAAGTGGGTAACCCAAGCTCAGTTTGCTGGCTACTTTGTCGCTCAAGATCAAGGCTTTTATGAGGCCGAAGGCTTGAATGTAACCATCAAAGCAGGCGGCCCAGATGTGGCACCTCCACAGGTGATAGCCGGCGGTGGAGCTGATGTGGTGATTGACTGGATGCCATCGGCTCTAGCGTCTCGCGAAAAGGGTCTGCCATTGGTTAATATTGCTCAACCATTCAAAAGTTCAGGCATGATGCTTACTTGCCGGAAGGATAGTGGCATTGCGTCACCGGCCGATCTGAAGGACAAGACCTTGGGTGTTTGGTTCTATGGTAATGAGTATCCATTCTTAAGTTGGATGGGTAAGTTAGGCCTGGCTACCGACGGCAGTGATGGTGGCGTGACAGTGCTAAAGCAGGGCTTTAACGTAGACCCAATTTTGCAAAAGCAAGCTCAGTGTGTATCGACTATGACGTATAACGAATACTGGCAGATCATTGATGCTGGATTAGGTGCTGACGAACTAGTTACCTTCAAGTATGAAGATCAAGGGGTTGCTACCCTAGAAGATGGTTTATACGTGTTAGAGGACAACTTGGATGATCCTGCTTTTGTCGACAAGATGGCGCGCTTTGTTCGTGCTTCTATGAAAGGTTGGGCGTGGGCACGAGCCAACTCTGATGCGGCCGCTGATATCGTTTTGGAAAATGATGAAACCGGCGCCCAAACAGAAGAACACCAGCGTCGCATGATGGCTGAGGTCAATAAGCTCACTGTCAATGGCGGTAAACTGTCGGCGGCTGACTATCAGCGCACGGTGGATACGTTAATGAACGGTGGTTCTGACCCTGTGATATCCAACCAGCCACAAGGTGCCTGGACTCACAAGGTATGGGACGCTGCTTTTTAAAGTAGTGTTAGAAAAATAATCGAGACGGCCATGATAGTAATGATGTCTATGTGGCCGTCTCAGCTAGTTAAAAAGCCTTGTTTTACCAAATGGTCAAAATAAAATTGACCATTTGGTAAAATGCTGGTAAAAAGTGAACTAGTCACTGATAGTTAGATGCTTGGTTATGCTTACGGTGACTATAAAATAAAAAAACCTATGTTTGTATTGGCCTATTTTTGAGTGGGTGGCAATACCAATGAAAGGTTAAGGAGCTTGTTTATGTCTTTGCTGATAAAAGGTGGCACGGTTGTCACTGCTGATCAAAGCTTTGTTGCTGATGTGTACTGTGTTGATGGGAAAATTGCTCAGGTCGGTACAGACCTTCATGTGGCTGATGGCGCTGAAGTAATTGATGCTACAGGACAATACGTTATGCCTGGTGGCATTGATCCGCATACTCATATGCAGTTGCCGTTTATGGGTACTGTTGCAAGTGAAGATTTTTATTCAGGCACGGCAGCGGGTCTTGCTGGTGGCACAACTTGCATCATTGATTTTGTTATTCCTGCTCCACAGCAGCCATTGATGGAGGCCTATAATCAATGGCGCGAATGGGCCGAAAAGTCAGTGTCGGACTATGCTTTTCATGTCGCTGTTACTTGGTGGGATGATAGTGTTGCTGCAGACATGGAAACCCTTGTAAAAGAGCATGGGGTGAATAGCTTCAAGCACTTTATGGCCTACAAAGGCGCCATTATGGCAGATGACGAAATACTCGTTAACAGCTTTAGTAAGGCGTGGGATCTAGGGGCATTACCGACGGTTCATGCGGAAAATGGTGAGTTGGTTTACCAACTGCAGAAAAAATTGTTGGCCATGGGTATTACTGGCCCAGAGGGGCATCCTCAGTCACGGCCACCCGAGGTGGAAGGTGAAGCCGCCAATCGTGCGATTCGCATCGCGCAGGCTTTAAAAACGCCCGTTTACCTAGTTCATGTATCCGCTGAAGAGTCATTGGAAGCGGTCACGCGAGCACGTAATGAAGGTCAGAGAGTGTTTGGTGAGGTCTTGGCCGGACATCTTCTTATTGACGACTCAGTTTATCAACATAAAGATTTTGATGTTGCTGCTGCCCATGTAATGAGCCCGCCGTTTAGGCCCAAGCGAGCGCAAGATGCCCTCTGGAAGGGGTTACAGTCTGGTAATTTGCAAACTACCGCAACCGATCACTGTTGCTTTTGTGCAGACCAAAAAGCGGCAGGCAAGGATGACTTCAGCAAGATTCCAAATGGCACGGGTGGAGTAGAAAACCGCATGGAAGTGCTGTGGAATTCTGGCGTCAATACTGGCCGTTTAACCATGAATGAATTTGTCCGAGTGACCTCTACTAATGCCGCCCAGATTTTTAATATGTACCCACGTAAGGGCGCTATTGCTGTCGGTTCCGATGCTGACATTGTGGTTTGGGATCCAAAGGCAAAGAAGACTATTTCAGCTAAAACTCATCACCAAAATGTAGATTACAATATTTTTGAAGGTATGGAGGTGACAGGCATACCCTCCCATACCATCAGTCAAGGCAAACTTGTTTATCAAAACGGCAAGCTTAATGTTGAGCGAGGAGCTGGTAATTACATCAAGCGACCGCCATTCGCACCTTATTTTGAGGCCATAGACAAAATGCGCACCATGGCCCCGCCATTCTCTGTGGATCGCGACAGCTAAATTTCTAACTGCTAAAACCACTGAAAAGGGTGCGCTTTGCGGGTGCCTTCATGGACTCTTTGGCTCTAGTTTTTGTTTGCTGGAAAATAATTAACATAAGGATCTTTATTGTGACTGAATCTACTATGCATCGCTCAGATCAATCTGCTTATGCAGAACACTTGTTAAATGAAGCTGAATACCAACAGAATTTTTCTGATATCCATACGCCGTTCAGTGCTCACAGCGCTGTAGTTGAAGCGGATCGCTGCTATTACTGTTTTGATGCTCCCTGTCAAAAAATATGCCCAACAGGCATCGATGTGCCGGGATTTATTCGTATGATTAGTCAAAATAATGATATCGGCGCAGCAGGGAAAATCTTGTCGGAAAATATCATGGGTGGCACATGTGCACGGGCTTGTCCTGTAGAGACTTTGTGTGAACTTGAGTGTGTCAGGAACACGCAAGACGATAGCCCCATACAGATTGGACTGCTACAACGATTTGCAACCGATCAAGCGAGTGCATCAGGAGCAGAGTTTTTCACCAGAGAGGCGGCCAGTGGTCACCGTGTGGCCATCATAGGCGCTGGCCCCGCGGGCTTATCGTGTGCCCATCGATTAGCTACCTTGGGTCATGAAGTGGTTATCTATGAGTCCCAGGAAAAGGCGGGCGGCCTCAATGAATATGGACTGGCGGCCTACAAGATGGCCGGTGGCTATGCGCAACAGGAAGTGGCCGCTATTTTATCTATAGGTGGCATCAGTATAAAACACGGTATGAAGGTAGGTGAAAACATTAGTTTTGCCGAGTTACAAACCAACTATGACGCTGTGTTTATGGGGGTGGGCCTAGGTGCCAGCAAAGCGCTGCAGTTGGAAGGTGAACAAGCAAGCGGCGTTATGAATGCCGTGGACTATATTCATCGACTACGTCAAATTGAAGATTTAGGGCAGTTGCCAGTTGGCCAAAATGTGGTGGTTATTGGTGGTGGTATGACCGCCATTGATATCGCTATCCAAATAAAACGCCTTGGCGCGGCTAACGTGACCATGGCTTATCGACGCAGTCAGCAAGATATGAATGCCAGTATGGAAGAGCAAGAATTTGCCCTTAGTGAAGGTGTGCGGATCGTGCATTGGGCGCAGCCTGTGGGTTTAAGGATCGAACAGCAAATGATTACTGGGGTTGAGTTTAGCAATGGTCAAGGCCCAGACACCGATACCTATACTCTGCCGGCCGATATGTTGTTTAAGGCGATAGGTCAAAGCTTGGCATCGATCGAATCAGGCACTATTGAATTTGCCAAAGCCAATGGCAGGATCGATGTTGATGCACAGCGGCGAACTTCCCAGCCAGGCATTTGGGCTGGAGGGGATTGCGTAGCTGGTGGTGATGATCTGGCAGTAAGCGCCGTGCAGGATGGCAAGTTGGCGGCCATATCTATTCATCACACATTAATTCAAAACCAAGCATAAGGGAGCAAACCATGATTGATTTAAAATCTACTTTCATTGGTATTCAAACACCGAATCCTTTTTGGCTTGCATCCGCACCTCCAACAGATAAAGCCTACAATGTTAACCGTGCTTTTGAAGCCGGTTGGGGTGGTGTTATGTGGAAAACCCTCGGCGAGGCAGGCCCTGCTATTGTCAATGTTAGTGGCCCTCGTTACGGTGCTTGGCATGGTAAAGATCGCAGTTTGATGGGGTTGAATAATATTGAACTGATTACTGATCGCGATTTAGAAATCAACTTGACTGAAATTATTCAAGTGAAGAAGGATTGGCCTGATCGCGGTGTGGTGGTGTCTTTGATGGTTCCATGTGAGGAACAAGCCTGGAAAGACATCCTTATGCGCGTGGAGGATACTGGTGCAGACGGCATTGAATTGAATTTTGGTTGCCCTCACGGCATGTCTGAACGAGGTATGGGTGCGGCTGTGGGCCAGGTGCCAGAATATGTAGAAATGGTGACTTCCTGGTGTAAACAACATTCTGATTTAGCCACTATTGTGAAATTGACACCCAATATAACGGATGTTCGTAACTCGGCTAGGGCGGCTGTGCGTGGCGGTGCCGACGCAGTGTCTCTAATCAACACCATCAATTCCATCATGGGTGTCGACCTTGATCAAATGAAAATGTCTCCGTCAGTAGGGGCGCAAGGTGCTCATGGTGGTTACTGTGGCCCCGCGGTGAAGCCTATTGCGTTGCACATGTTAAGCGAGATTGCGCGGGATGCACAATGCAAAGGTATTCCCATCTCAGGCATTGGTGGGGTAACGGATTGGCATGATGCGGCCGAATTTATGGCCTTGGGTGCCACCAATGTTCAAGTTTGTACAGCCGTAATGACCTATGGTTTTCGTATTGTGGATGACATGATTGACGGTTTGAGTCGCTATTTGGCTGACCAAGGTATGAGTTCTGTAGACCAGTTAATTGGCGCTGCGGTGCCGAGTGTAACGGACTGGAATCAGTTGGATCTTAACTATGTAGTAAAAGCTCAAATTGATCAGAATTCTTGTATCAAGTGTGGTCGTTGTCATATTGTTTGTGAGGATACTTCTCACCAAGCTATCAGTACTGAGATTAATGGCGAACGAGGCTTCGAGGTTAAAGATGAAGAATGTGTTGGTTGTAATCTGTGTGTCAACGTTTGTCCGGTAGAGAATTGTATTACCCTGCGTGAGCTGCATGATGAAGTGGATCCACGGACGGGTGAAATGGTGAGCGCTGAATATCGTAACTGGACACAACATCCAAATAACTCAATGGCCTAGAGGGTGTAGCGATGGATCAAGTAACTCGTAGCCACGGCAAAGATGCCATGGCTGGTATGAAAGTCAATGGTCAAAGGCTGTGGGATAGTCTTATGGAAATGGCCAAAATTGGTGCGACTGAAAAAGGCGGCTGCTGCCGCTTGGCGCTAACTGACCTAGATAAGCAATCTCGGGATCTATTTGTCAACTGGTGTGAGGCCGAAGGCTGTAGTATCAAAATTGATCAGATGGGTAACATCTTTGCTCGCCGCGAAGGCTGCGATACCAATATGGCGCCAGTGGTAATGGGTAGCCATTTAGATACCCAGCCTACCGGCGGCAAGTTTGACGGCGTATATGGTGTGCTGGCTGGTCTGGAGGTTATTCGTAGTCTCAATGATCAACAAATCACCACAGAAGCACCGGTCGAGGTTAGTGTCTGGACTAATGAAGAAGGTTCGCGCTTTGCTCCAGCCATGGTCTCCTCAGGGGTGTTTGCAGGGGTGTTTGATTTGCAATACGGCTTGAGTCGTGCCGATCTGGATGGGGTGACTATGGGCGAAGAGCTTAAACGTATTGGTTATGATGGCAAGGAACCCATGGGCCAGCGGCCATTAAAAGCCTTTTTTGAAGCCCATATTGAACAAGGGCCCATTTTGGAACATGAGGATGTGGTTATTGGTGTGGTGACTGATGCACAAGGTCAGCGTTGGTATGAGCTCACCTTGACTGGGCAGGAATCACACGCTGGGCCCACTCCCATGCATACTCGCAAAGATGCATTAGTGGGGGCTGCGAAAATTATTACTTTGGTTAACGAAATAGGGCTCAAATATGCCCCACTGGCGTGTGCCACGGTGGGCTTGATCCAATCGTTTCCCAACTCGCGTAACGTGATTCCGGGGCAGGTGTTTTTTACCGTGGATTTCCGTCACCCAGACGACGCTGTGCTTGCTGCTATGGATGAAGAATTGAGGTTAGGCTGCGAGGCCATTGTGGCAAGACAGGGCTTAACAATGGCGTTCGAACAAATCTGGTATTCTCCACCGGTGCCATTTAACCCCTCATGCGTCGAGTCGGTTCGTCAGGCAGCGATTAACTCCGGCTATAGTCATCGAGATATAGTCAGTGGAGCTGGGCATGATGCTTGTTATATTGCTCGAGTCGCGCCTACGGCGATGGTGTTTGTGCCTTGCAAAGATGGCATTAGCCACAATGAGCTGGAAGATGCCAAACAAGAGCATTTAAGCGCCGGTTGCAATGTATTGTTTGAGGCCGTGTTGAATCAGGCCCAGGTTAGTTAGTGCTTGGGCCCTTTTGAAACGTTCAAGCACTGGGTCACAATGCACTTGATTGATACCAAGCCCTCGCTACGCAATGGTTAATATTTAATAATTGGCTCGCGTGGCACGTGAGTGATTATTTCTGCTGCTCCACTGGTGATAATGGCCTGTTCTGCCACAGCCATGGATAGGCCGGTTTGCCTGTCGTTGAGAATCATATGGGTGAAGAAAGACATATTTTCTTGCAGTATAAGGGGATGGTTGGCATGGATCATGGGTTGTTCCATCCATGTTGGTGGCCAGGCCGCTCCCATGGTGTATCCGCAAACGGTTAGCAGCGCATCCTGTTCACCATTGTCCTCAAGTGTCCTGCGGTAGGTATCGTAGATATCGCCAATACTGGTTCCCGGTCGCAAAATGGTCTGCACTGCTTCGAGGGCCTTAACGCTGGTTGCATGCATTTTTACATGGCGGGCATTGACCTTGGGGCCAGTGAGAACCACACACATGGATGCCGCGTGATAATGCCGATAGGCCACACCAAGTTCCAGAGTAACCTGATCATTCTCCAGAACATGTTTACGTTTGGTGGTGTAGCGAAGGTTCAAAGCCGATTTGCCACTGCCCATGGGTGGAATATGCGCTGGCAAATCAGCACCTAAACGAAACAGTGTGTCATAGAAGGTAGCGTAGATATCACCTTCAAAGGCGCCGGCGAAGGTGGCGTCAATCGTTTTATGCAGGGCCGTATCCATTATCTTACCGGCTTTGCGCATATAGCTGAGTTCCTGGGGACTTTTGATCAGCCGCAGCTCGCGGATAAAATCCGGCATAATGATCAGCTCGCACCAGTTCTCAAGTTCGGCCTGTATTTGCAGAAATAGCCGCGGCGTGAGGCCCATGGTATCAACCTGAATACCAATTCTCTTACCTTGCATGCCAAGCGATGCCAGCAACGCCTTAATCTGTTCAGCTCGGGATATGGCCTGATCGTCGGGGGCTGTCCTTATATCTTTACAGATAGAAGAATAGGTCGCATTACCAAGGTCGGCAGGGCGGGCCAACTGTGTCAATTGGCCGTCTGTGCCAATAAACATGCAACCGAAGATGGAAAAGCCGTCCGAATCATAGCCGGTGAGCCAGTACATGTCTTCTATTTTGAACAGTAAAGCACCGTCTAAATGCTGTGCTGACAAGCTGTTGCACACCTTGTGCTGCCGCTGAGCAAACTCCTCGGTGGTGAAGTGGATGTTTAATTCACTCATTGTATTCTAGCTATCAATGTTGTTCTCCCAATAAGACTTCCTGATAGGATGTGTGGGGGCTAGTTAAGCAAGCATAGCAGACAAATTAGGCCCAATCATACCCTCTATCCCTCCCTGAGTTTTGGTGTTTGTCCCTCTTGCATCTTCATGATATTCCATTATATTTGCAACTTTACTCCCATACTCATTGACCGGTTCGGTGTTTAATACAGCTATAGACTTGCAGGAGGAACACCATGTCGACACAAGAATTGATTAACCTTAGAGGCTTTGATAATACTCAGTACAACGGTGTAAGTGCCTCTGAATTGCTGGTTACCTATGGTGATTGTCTGTTGATTGGTGAGCAGAAATGTTACTGGAGCATTGGCAAAACAGGCTTAGTAAGGCTGCAAAGTTCATGTAATCTCATGCAAGTACAATTAGATTGGCTAAAATCCTTGTATTTGATTAATGGCACCGATGGGGGTGTGGTGAGCTTAGGCGAGCGACAGGCGTGTTGAATATGCTTGCGCCCAGTATTGTGCTGTGGGGCCAGCTTCTAATATACTGCTAGGCATCTTCATACGGTCTTTACGGCACTCATGTTGCAGGAAGTACGATCGCCTTGTCAGGGTAGACACCATGCCTAAATCCAGTTCACTGATTACCCCGGTGCTTGTAGCTGGCTGCATCATTTTGTTAATTGGTTTTTCCGTGCGAGCCTCTTTTGGGCTTTTTCAAATACCCATTGCTCAAGAATTCGGCTGGCTGCGAGCGGACTTTTCGTTAGCGATTGCTATCCAGAACTTGGCATGGGGCGTGGGCCAACCTATATTTAGTGCCATTGCCGAAAAATTTGGGGACCGGCGCGCCATCGTTGCAGGTGTGGCCTTTTATTGTGCCGGTTTGCTTATTTCTTCTTTCGCTGTAACGCCTGGACAACATCAGTTGTTAGAGATTTTGGTGGGTTTCGGTATTGCTGGCACAGGCTTTGGCGTTATTTTGGCCGTGGTGGGGCGTGCTACCCCCGAACAACACCGCTCTTTAGCATTGGGTATTGCCACCGCCGCCGGCTCTGCTGGGCAGGTGGTAGGGCCTCCATTTACCCAAGCATTACTGAACCATTGGCCCTGGCAAACGGTGTTTGTCATGTTGGCTATAGTGGTGCTGTTATCGTTGCTCATGTTGCCCTTTATAAAGGCGCCCGAGGCCACATCCAAACTGCAATTGGATGAGAGTTTAAGTACGGTAGTTGCCCGGGCTATGAGAGACAGGTCGTATCTATTTATTTTCATTGGTTTTTTTTCCTGCGGTTATCAGTTGGCCTTTATTACCGCTCACTTTCCAGCCTTCATTACAGAAATGTGCAGTGCCATAAGACCGGGCAGCATTGTGCAGTCTTTGGGGATCAGTTCAACGCCCACCTTGGGTGCCATTGCTATCTCGCTGGTGGGTATAGCCAATATTGGCGGCACTGTATTGGCCGGCTGGCTGGGCAGCCGATATTCTCGTAAGTACTTGTTGGCCATGATTTATGCCTTGCGTACGCTGGCCGCCTCAACCTTTATATTATTGCCCATGACGCCTGAATCAGTGGTTATATTTTCTATTGTGATGGGCGGCTTGTGGTTGGCAACTGTGCCACTCACCTCAGGCTTGGTAGCGCAAATTTATGGTTTACGTTATATGGGCACTCTGTATGGTTTGGTGTTCTTTTCTCACCAGTTAGGCGGGTTTATGGGTGTCTGGTTGGGGGGCGTCATGTACGATATGTACGGTGATTATACGCTGGTATGGTGGGTGGGTGTTGGTGTTGGTGCGTTATCGGCCATTATTCACCTGCCCGTAGATGAGCGGCCTTGGGCGGAGCGCAACCTCATACCAGCTTAGGTTCCTGAGATTAATAGGTAGGCCGAGTTAGAGCAGAGCAGGCACTTGCCAAGGTGTGGTAATGCCTAATATTTTGGCCATGGTAGGGGCCACCTGTATGGTGAGTGCTCGATCTACTGTTTGAGGACTTATGCTACTGCCATGACAGATACAAAAGCGGAAGTCTTCTGTGCGGCCAGGTCTAAGGCCGTGGTTGGATCGGTATTTTGATGGGCCCATGATATCGGTGTACCCTTGGGGTGAGTTTTCAAAGCTCATGTCACTGTCTTGCGGCGCGACAAAGGTCATTAATGTACTGCGCATATCTTCAGGGATATGCGTGTCATGCCAGCGTTCAATGCTATGGTGAGCTAGAATATTTGTCACCTCGTGTTCATGTTGGGCGTCTTTGCGGACCACATGCAGTACCGAACCTTCACCACTCCATTGGGTGCTCGGATCTAATATATTGTTAATATACACCCCTTGATTGAGAGCGCAGTGACCATGGTCGCTAAGTATCATCAGATGATATTCATGCAGTTTGTTGGCTTGGCGTAACCTTTCTCGTAATACCCCAATCATGGCATCAGCATGGCGCAGGGAAAAGTCAGCATAGTCAGAAAATTGGCCGTATTTGTGCATATAGTAATCCGGCATGCCTAATTCCATTAATAGTAAATCAGGGGGCTTTTTGGAGCAGGCTAAGGCGGCGCCGATTTCGAGCATTTGATTGTCGGCCAATAAGCCAAGTTGCAGGCGCTCAGAGACATCTTTCGCTTTATTGGGGCGTACGGGTGGTTGCACAGTATGGTTGGCAAACAGGTCCCCTAACTGATTATCTGGATCATAAGTGGCGCCCGCTTTAAGCCAGTGCTGGTCGGCACGGCAGGGGGCATTATCTCGGGCCCGTAAGAGCATATCATCGGCCCACCAAGGGCCCATGTAGACATGGCAGTCTTCTGGGCGTGGCATACCATAACCAATATTGGCTATTCGCAGGCCTTGTTCTTTGGCTAGTTGTGGCAGGGTTTTGCAACGTACATCATAGCCATGGGCCCAGCGAAACAGTCCGGCTTGCCGGTCATAAATGCGGTTGGCGTAAATGCCATGCTCAGCCGGTGGTGTGCCCGTAATTATAGAGGTACGGCCTGGCATGGAAACACCCGCCATTTCGGGTGTGACCCCTTGGGTAACTTGCAGGCCTTGTTGGGCTAGCAAATCCAAGTTAGGCAAATATTTTCGATGTTGCGCAAAGTGTTTGGCACTCACACCATCAATCATGATCATAATTAGCTTAGTCATACGTTACCTCAGTGCCCTGATGGGTACACGATGATGCATTAGTTTGTCTTAGCTGATAAAGCGATCAATAATGATCAGTGCCCAGACCACAGCGGCTAAAGTGAGGCTGAGTAATACCGCTAGGGAGCCTAGGTCCTTGGCTTTGCCTGATAGTTCATGATAGTCCAGGCCAACTCGATCAACCACGGCTTCAATGGCTGAGTTAATGATTTCAGCCAGCAATACCAAGGCACATACGCTGATCAACAGGCCCACCTCAACTGCGCTGCGGCCAACAAACAATGCCGCTAGAATCATGGGTACGGCCAGCATCACTTCTTGGCGAAATGCAGCTTCTGTGGCCCA
>JAAERS010000200.1 GCA_024230095.1 Gammaproteobacteria bacterium
AAACGGGGCTGGGTTTAGCTGCATACGGATTTCGCACTACTGGTAATCGCCGAGACACCTACCCCCCCAGATGTGGCCGGTTACTAATTGGAAGTGCCTTGGCCATGGAGGGCTATTTATATTCAAACGCGTGATGCCATGCTGGGCGCGATTAGAAGGAGGTTCGTCATGAAAGGCAAAAGGCAACACTGATGAACGTAGAACCGCTATTAAATTAAGCGCCTCCGCGGAATCAAATTAATTGCTGGGGTATTACTGATATTGGCCAAGCACGCAACGAAAATCAGGATCAATTCCCGGTGGCAGACTTGCAAAAATAAATGGAAATCCAATCCAGTAGTGTTGATTTCCAGACACCCCAGACCGTACCCAAAACTGTGGGAAATTATTAATGGTTGCTGATGGAATGGGACTCGGGAGCACCTTGACTGCCGCCTACATTCACTGGCCAAAACTTTACGTGCTTGATATCGGCGATAGCCGATGCTACCCACTACGGAACAACAA
>JAAERS010000201.1 GCA_024230095.1 Gammaproteobacteria bacterium
CTCAACTGCATCAGCAATATGGCCTTTCATTGCCGCAACATAATCTTGCTCATTCAACTTACCAGTACGATAGGCACTGCGTTGCTGACGAATATCTGAAGTTTGTGGAAATGATCCAATTGTCGTGGTTGGTAATAATGGCAAACCTAACTTTTCAGCTTGGTGCTGTGCACGAACTGAATACGCTTCTGCTCGCTCTGCTAATGCAGGAGTGATAGCGGCTAAGCGTTGCTGTACCGCAGGCTTATTAATGTGTTCTGCGCTCTCACGCTCACGCAGTGGCTGACTGTATTGATGACAAGCTAGAATTGCATTTTGGTTGCCATCTAAAGCATCACCTAACAATGTCACTTCTTTTAGCTTTTGTTTTGCAAAAGCAAACCACTGTGCCGTTTCTTGTGATAAGTCTGTTTCTTGTTCTAAATCTACTGGACTGTGCAGTAATGAACATGAGCTCGCAATCCACAACTTATTACCCAAGGCTTCTTTTACTGGTTGAAGCCTTTCATGCAAACGCTCTAAATCTGCACGCCATACATTACGGCCATTAATCGCACCAACAGA
>JAAERS010000202.1 GCA_024230095.1 Gammaproteobacteria bacterium
CATTGCTTCCTCAGCAATAAATTTCCCGGCTAAAAGTTCTGTTAACGCCCATAAGCTTCGACTTATGGGCGTCCTATTTCCTTCCCTTATTTTGTTTTATTGATTCAACATATCGCCACGTCCTTGTGTGCTTATATTTTACGATTGCTGTGATGAGTACTCATACAATATTGTTGAAAATACTATTTATTGAATCGTCTACTGGCTGGTATAGGCTTATTGAAAGTGAATTCAATATATTCGAAAGAGTGTTTTATGGAAAAACATAATGGTATATAGATGATAAAGCTTGACAAAAGGTTCGAACGAATGTTAAAAATATTCAAACGAATAATAAATACGCTACATCTATAAATCTAATCGCGTTTTCCAAATCTATATTCAGAGCTAAGAGAAGATGGCTTTATCTACAAGACAGAAAAAAATCATGAACCGGCTGCATGAAGTAAATAGTGTGCTATCCAGTGCTGATATCACTTCCTTGTTTAATGTCACGGTCCAGACTATTCGTAAAGACTTAAACGAACTAAGTGAATTGGGTTTGGTGCGGCGAGTACATGGTGGCATTAGTTTGCCCAGCAGCAACCAAAATTTGTCATTCAGTAATCGTACGGTTATGAACCTTGCAGCAAAGCAAAATATCGCCCGCAAGGTTGTGGAGCTTCTGCCTGAGAATAGTAGTATTTTCTTGGGTATTGGTACGACGCCTCAACAGGTTGCTTTAGCTTTGCTGGATCATCCAGGGCTTACGGTGGTGACCAACAATATCAATGTGGCTCTTACCCTTTGTCATAATGCTAATATTCAAACCCACTTGGCGGGTGGCAAAGTGCGTATCAATGATCAGGACATGATGGGGCCAGATACCATTGAATTTTTGGCAAAATTTAATATTCAATTTGGTGTTTTTGGTGTAGGAGGGCTCAACCAGAAGGGTCAATTACTGGATTTTTCACCTGAAGAATCGAGTGTTTCACGCACTATTATAGAGAACAGTGCAACCAGGATCTTGGTTGTAGACCACACAAAATTTGAGCGCTATGCACCGGTTATTTCAGGTGTGCTCGATGATATAGATTATTTAATTATGGACGTAATTTCGGAACCGATATATGAACATTGCAAGCACTTTGACATTGAAATCTTCGAGGTTGGGTCTGAAGCCAGAGGTGAGTCATGCTAAAAATTGATAGCTTGTGCTGCAGTTACAATAACCAACGTGTTGTCGATAATATTAATCTAACTGTTGGTGACGGTGAGTTTGTTGTCCTGCTAGGTCCTTCTGGTTGTGGTAAATCCACAACCCTCAAGATGATCGCTGGTCTGGTAGATCCTGAAGCCGGTAAGATCGAGTTGAACGGAAAAGAGATCACTCACTTGTCACCTGGTGAGCGCAAACTGGCTATGGTTTTTCAATCCTATGCTTTATTCCCACACTTAACGGTTGCAGAAAATATATTGTTTGGCCTGCAGGCGCGAAAAACAGATAAACAAGAACAGCAGAAGCGGCTCAAATCAGTGGTTGAATTAGTTGGCTTGGGTGAGCATTTATCTAAAAAACCTGGGCAGCTCTCCGGCGGACAATGTCAGCGTGTTGCTCTGGCCAGAGCTGTGGTTGCCCAGGCTAATTTGTGTCTAATGGACGAACCCTTGTCCAATCTTGATGCTAAGTTACGCGACGAAATGCGTACTGAAATCCGTGCCTTACAACAGCGTCTTGGCATGTCGGTTATTTATGTGACCCATGACCAGGTTGAGGCTATGAGTATGGCCGATAAAATCGTTTTAATGAACGGAGGCAAAGTGGAACAAATAGGCAGTCCTAAATTGTTATACAGTCAGCCGGCGACTCCGTTTGTGGCCCAGTTTGTGGGCACACCACCAATGAATATTGTTGCTAAAGGCGATTCATTGGTTGGTATCCGCCCCGAGCATATATCTATAACAGAAACAGGTATAGCAGCCAGAGTGATTGGTTGTGACTATCATGGTGCAGATACAATTGTGTTGGCGGATATCAGTGATCCAGGTAACGCTGAAAAGTTGATCAAAATTCGGTCAGCGGGTCACGTTATGTTAGATCCAGGGCAGCAAATATCAGTTCAATGGGAGGCTGAGTTTGAGCACAATTTTGTAGCTTGATCTCAGGGTTCTGATGAAAAACAGGCAATTAACTATTAATAATAAGAGGATTACGTTAATGAGAAACTTAAATAAACAACTGCTGACGTGTGCATTTGCGTCATTGGTTGGCGTTAGTGGCTTGGTGCATGCCGCCTCTGACTTGACTATGTATTATCCGGTTGCTGTTGGCGGCGCCCTTACTAAGGTAGTTGATGGTATGGTGGATAAATTTGAAGCCCAAAATCCGGATATTAATGTCACTGCTATTTATGCAGGCAATTATAATGATGCCCGTGTTAAGGCCTTAGCGGCATTAAAAAGTGGTGAGCCTGCGCAGTTGTCTGTGATGTTTTCCATAGATGTGCATGCTTTACGTAATATGGATGCCATTGTGGCTTTTGACGATGTTATTAGCACCGATGCGGAAAGACAATGGTTAGATAGCTTTTATCCGGCGTTGATGGAAAATGGTAAAGCTGATGGTAAGACTTGGGGAGTCCCATTCCAGCGTTCTACTATCGTTATGTACTATAACAAGGATGCTTTTAAGGCAGCAGGCCTCGACCCAGAGCAGCCGCCCACCACTTGGGAAGAGTTTATCAATGTGGGTCAGAAGCTGGTTAAAAAAGATGCTGCTGGCAATGTTGAACGCTGGGGGGCCATGATACCTTCGACCGGTTATCCCTACTGGATGTTTGGTGCTTTGACCAAACAAAACGGTGAGGTACTGATGAATCAGGCAGGCACCGAAACTTATTTTGATAACCCAGGTGTTATTTCTGCTCTGGAATATTGGCAGGATTTGGGCTCAAAGCATACCATTATGCCAGAAGGTGTTATTGAATGGGGTACTTTGAGGCAGAACTTCTTGGAGCAAAAGACGGCTATTATGTGGCACTCCACGGGTAATTTGACTACCGTCAAGAACAAGGCCAACTTTGATTTTGGGGTGGCCATGCTGCCTGGTAATAAGGATCTGGGTTCACCAACTGGCGGCGGTAATTTTTATCTGTTCAAACAGTCATCTGCAGAAGAAAAGCAAGATGCTCTCAAGCTGGTTAAGTTTATGACATCACCAGAACAGGCTGCCCATTGGTCAAAAGCTACTGGTTATATGGGAGTCAGTGCCGATGCTTATGAAACCGATACGTTGCGTGATTATGTAAAAGCATTTCCGCCTGCATTGGTTGCTCGCGACCAGTTGATGCACGCTACAGCGGAATTGTCCACTCATGAAGCGGGTAAAGTGCGTAAGTATCTGGATGACGCTATTCAGGCAGCGCTGACCGGTCAGGAGAGTGCAGCTGAAGCCCTAGCGGGTGCTCAAGCTCAAGCAAAAAGAGCCTTAAAGCGTTATAAATAAGTGTGTGGTGGGGCGGTAAAGCCCCACCAGTTTCTTTGTTCCACGCAGTTTCATATTGAGCAATAAAATGAACAAGAAGGTTAATTTAAAAGCCTGGGCGTTGATGTTGCCGGCATTATCACTACTGATAGCATTTACCCACTGGCCTACCTTAAAGTCAGTGTTCCGAAGTGTGACATGGGCTAAGTCGGATATGGCCCCCAGTCAGTTTGTCGGTCTAGAAAACTATGCCATGATGCTAGACGATCCGGTATTTTGGAAAGTCATGGAAAACAACCTCTGGTACGCTATAGGCACAGTGCCAACATCCATCGCTTTAGCTATTATCATGGCTCTATGGGTAAACAGTAAAATGCGTTTTACAGGTTTGTTACGTCTGGCCTTTTTTACCCCTACTATATTGCCTATGATTACCGTGGCTAATATTTGGTTATTCTTCTACAGTCCTAATATTGGTTTGTTTGATCAACTGTTGCAGATGGTTAATATTGATGGCCCTAACTGGCTTGGCGACCCGGACCTGGCATTACCTAGCCTTATTTTTATGACAGTTTGGAAAGAAGCTGGGTTTTTTATGATTTTTTATCTAGCGGCCCTGCAGCTACTAAGTGTGGAATTATATGAGGCTGCAAAGGTGGAAGGTGCTTCGGCATGGTGCATATTTCGCAAAATCACCTTCCCGCTATTAATGCCAACCACCTTGTTCGTATTGATCAATGCCTTGCTTAATGCTTTTAAATTGGTAGATCACCTATTTATTCTTACCAAAGGTGGTCCTAATAATGCCAGTAACCTGTTGCTGTATTACATTTACGAGACTGCATTTAGTTTTCTGGATAGTTATTATGCGGCAACACTAACCGTGGTGATGTTAGTGATGTTGGCTATTATTGCTTTTGTGCAGATATTTATCTTTGATCGCAAGATTCATTACAGGTAGATTATCATGAGTTTTAAATTCCATATATTTTCAAAAATATCGGCTTACCTGTTAGGTTTTGTGTGGATTTTACCGCTGCTATACGCTTTTTGGGCTGCGTTCCATCCCACCGAATATGCCACCAAATTTGATTTGTTTGCTCCTCTGACGATGGACAATTTTGTGTCGGCATGGGATCAGGCGCCTTTTCTAAGCTATATGCTGAATACCGTTATTATCACCACATTGATATTGGTATCTCAATTGTTTGTTTGTACATTGGCTGGTTATGCATTGGCACGTGAAGAGTTTAGAGGCCGCAATATAGCTTTTGCTTTGATAATGATGCAGTTGATGGTGATGCCTGAAGTATTGATAGTAGAAAATTATCAAACTTTGGCGGGGCTGTCGCTGGTAGACACCCATCTTGGTGTGGGTTTGCCTTATCTGGCCAGTGCTTTTGGTATTTTCTTGCTACGGCAGACATTTAAAACCATTCCCCAAGAGTTGGAGGACGCTGCCCGGGTTGAAGGCCTGTCAGGGTTGGCCATTATTTGGAAAGTGTTTGTACCTTTGGCTTTTCCCACTTATTTGGCTTATAGCTTGGTGTCAGTAAGTTACCATTGGAATAATTTTTTATGGCCCCTGGTTGTCACAAATACTGAAGCTAGCCGCCCTTTAACGGTTGGCATGGCTATTTTTGGCGCACCTGAGTCTGGTGTTGACTGGTCGGTAATCTCGGCAGGAACATTAATTGCTATTGGGCCTTTATTGATCTTGTTCCTGATTTTTCAACGGCGCTTTATCCAGTCCTTTATGCAGGCTGGTATCAAATAAATGCGAATTTTATCTTGGAATATTCAGTATGGCAGGGCTGCTGGCGGCTCATCAGGGTTGCTACAAACGCTGCATCATATCCGATCCTTGGGAAAATTTGATGTTATTTGCCTACAGGAAATTGCTCGCAATTTTGAGGAATATTGTGCTGCAGGACAGATGGATCAAATGCAGATCATCAAGGATGAATTTCCTGACTATCAAGCAGTGTGGGGTACTGGATTCAGTTGGCCTACTAACTTGGACGGCCATACAAAAAGGATGGAATTTGGCAATCTGACGCTGGTAAATGGATCACTTTTGGATTACAAGGTTCATCAACTTCCCCTACCTGCGGCAGCAGGGCAGTTGCAAATGCAGCGGGTGGCTGTAGAGGCTATTGTGGACACCAGAATGGGGCCATTAAGTATCTGTAATACCCATCTTGCTTTTCATGATGAGGGAGAACGCCAAAGTCAGGTTGCTTACCTGTGTCAGTTGGACGCAGATCGCCGAGCCCAAATTATGGCGCCTAAACAAGCGAGTTTGGGCGCATATGCTGTAGGGTATTTGGCCGTTGCCAGAATACTTTGTGGAGACTGCAATTTTGGTACTGATTTTGCGCAATATCTCTATATGTTGGAACATCACTGGACAGATGCCTGGAGTATATGTGGTGCAGCAGGGACAAGGCCTCACACATGTGGTCTTTATGATTTGGAACAATGGCCTGAAGGGTCTCATAGTCGAGACTTCTTTTGGTTAAGTAGTGAACTGGCGGAGTCTCGGATTAGCTATCAAGTTGATACAGAGACAACTCTATCTGACCATCAACCATTAATACTTGAGTTAGAAATTTGAAACCATATACCTTGCCTACCGTATTTCCCCACGACTCAACGCTGGTATTTACTGATGTTGATGAAACCCTTACTTGGCAGGGCAGGCTACCTGTGGAAACCTTTCAGGCCCTGTTTGCCTTAAGACAGGCTGGCATTGCCGTTGTGCCGGTCACTGGAGCTTGTGCCGGTTGGTGTGAATGTATGCTACGAACTTGGCCTATAGATTCTATTATCGGAGAAAATGGCGCTTTTTTTATTGACCGTCATGATAGTGGTAAGCTGTCTTATACCTATGCCTTGCCGGAAGCGGAGAGGGTTGCTAACAGGCAAGTGCTAAAGACCCTAAAGCACGATGTATCGAAAGAATTTCCTCAGTCTCATCAGACCACTGATCAGTCATTTAGGTTAACGGATATTGCCTTTGATATTGGTCAAGATTACCAGATGGAGCGCGCTCAGGCGCAGAGGATTGCAGAATATTGCCGTTTGGCGGGTGCCAATGCCAAGGTAGGCCCAATACATATAAATGTTTGGCTTGGGCAATATACCAAGGCGTCAACGTCACTTAGTTGGTTGGCGCAGCATAATGTTGAGCCAGAAAAGACCGTATTTTGTGGTGACTCTCCCAATGATGACAGTATGTTCGCTAGTTTTCCTGTAACAATAGGCGTAGCCAATGTCACACCTTTTCTTGATGAAATTCAAAATCCCCCAACCTACATTACCAACCGACCCGGTGGGTTTGGTTTTGCGGATCTAGCAGAATCCCTATTGAAAAATATAACTTGAGGGTGCCGCCTGCTGGTGCGCTTGCCTAGCCTAAAATATCGTTTGAATTACATTGAGATACTTATGCAACCACTTTCACAACTACCACTGGCAACAGCAAGGTCTATCAACTTTGTGTTTGCTGATATTGATGACACTATCACTACCGAAGGGTGCCTCAGTGCCGCAAGCTATACAGCTATAGAAAACCTGACAGCCGCCGGCATCCGTGTTATTCCCGTAACTGGCCGGCCGGCCGGTTGGTGCGATCTCATAGCGAGATTGTGGCCTGTCGCAGGTGTGGTTGGTGAAAATGGTGCATTTTATTATGCCTACCAGACAACTGACCGCTCGATGGTAAGGGTATTTGCAGCCACTGAGCAGGAACGAAGTCGCAATAGACAAAAGTTGACACAAGTTCGTGAACAGATTTTGGCTGAGGTGTCAGGCTCAGCCGTTGCTGCTGA
>JAAERS010000203.1 GCA_024230095.1 Gammaproteobacteria bacterium
CACTATATGCACTCGATTAGTTTCGCCGCCATTTAGAGCTGTATGGTAAGCTCGTGTATCAGTAAAGTACACAGAGCCATCAGCAGGCAAATGGGTGACATGGTGGTTGACGATAAACAAAGCACCGGGGTTACTATGAATAGGGATATGTAGGCGTGGTTCTGGATCACGATGCCAAGAATTGCAGTTATACATAGGCTTAGTAATGATGCGTGTGCGGCCAATAGGAAAATGTTCGCGCAGAGTTGCCACTACCTCTTCAAAATAGGTGCCAACGAAGGTTGGATTAAAGGCACTGAAGTCAACTTCTGGCACCAGTTGTTCACGTGGTTCTTCTACATAACGCTCATCACCACGGGTCCAGAAACGGCCCGACAAATCGTTTACTGTCCATTCGGTTTGTCCAGGGCGTTGTGTTAAAGGTAGAGCGGCAAAACCTTGATCTTGCATATTGCCCATATAGTTAACACGACGTAAGCACTCTTGCAGCGCTTCTTGTAACTTCTCAATGTCAAACCCCAACGCTAATCTTTGTATGTGCTCACTAGGCACAAAACCAACGACGGAATCCGTAAGAGGATCATTCTGCATGCGTGATTCAATTAATTGAATGTCACCCTGAGATATGATTTGAGACATTTTGCATACCCTAGTTGTATTTAATTATCGCATATTGTCACAAGCATAATTGCATTTATATGGCTAAATATCGCATACTTATGCTAATAATTAGCACAACAACAAGAGTGGCAATATGCGTCGCAAATTACCGCCTACCCTGTCTTTAACATGCTTTGAGGCTGCCGCTCATACGGAAAACTTTGCCCTTGCCGCACAAACAGTCAACTTGTCAGCAAGCGCGTTTAGCCGACAAATCAAGGAGTTAGAGAAACATGTAGGGTTAGCTCTATTTACCCGCCAAAGACAGCGCGTAAAGCTCACCAGCACAGGCGCCATGCTACTGGCCGAGCTGACACCCATATTAGAATCCTTAGAAATCACCTTATTAGGAGCCAGCAACCGCAACAACCCATACGGTGCCATCAACATAGGCACTTATCCTACCCTTGGTAGCCGTTGGTTAATGCCCAAAATTAGTCAACTCAGCAAGCAACAACCCAAACTATCATTCAATACTATCACCTACCTCGACAATAACCAGATCGATCCTAACCTTGTGGATATCGCACTAGTGCAAGGCAACCCTCCTTGGCCTAGCTTTAGAGCTGATAGTTTAATGCCAGAATCCCTAATTGTGGTCGCTGCACCTACGCTCATTAAACAACCAGTCAACAATGCCAAAGAGCTCCTCGAGCAACGTATCCTGCAACACCACACGCGCCCAGCATCATGGCAAATTTGGTTTGACAGTTTGGGCGAAGAATTACCAGCCAGTCCCTTAGGCCCATTGTTCAGCCAATTTGAAATGCTGATTAATGCCGTCATAGAAGGCTTAGGTATCGCCATTGTACCCAGTGTATTGGTACAAAAAGAACTAGAAGATGGGCGCTTAATACAAGCCCATAGGTACGTGGCACAGACCAGCAGTGCTTATTATCTGCTGACACCAGAAGTGAAGGTAGGTACCGCACGTATTGAAATGTTGCGTGATTGGCTGCTCACAAAAAAGGGGTAGATGACATCATCTACCCCTTTTTAAATACGACTACTAAATCTTAGCTTACTTGCGCCAGCTTAATTACTGGGGGCATAGCGTCTAAGAACTCGTCAGACAAGTGACACTTCATTTCATGGCCATCAGCCAATAAACGCAAAGGTGGTACTTCAGTTTCACACTTGTTACCTACTTTGTCTTTATGCTGACAACGAGTTTGGAAAGGGCAGCCAGATGGTGGATTTACCGCTGAGGGAATATCACCCTGTAAAACGATGTGCTCCCGTTCGACAGTGGTATCTGCAATGGGTACCGCTGACAGCAGGGCTTCTGTATAAGGGTGGTACGGTGGGGCAAATACTTGATCGGTAGTACCCATTTCAACCACATGACCCAAGTACATCACCATCACTCGATCCGAGATATAACGCACAATTGACAAGTCATGACTGATAAACAGCATGGTCGTCTTGTTCTTACGTTGTAACTCCATCAACAAGTCGGTTACGGCAGCCTGAACCGATACATCCAAGGCAGAAACCGGCTCATCCGCTACCACAACCTGAGCATCGCCGGCAAAGGCACGGGCGATGCCCACACGTTGTTTTTGACCACCTGAAAGCTGACGCGGCTTACGCTTGGCAAATTCACGAGGCAGTTTCACCAAGTCTAATAGTTCTAGCATTCGACGTTCGCGATCTTCATCACCGACACCAATACCAAATACTTCTAGGGCACGGACAATCTGACGCCCCACAGTCATAGAGGGATTGAGCGTATCAAACGGATTTTGAAATACCATTTGGATAGAAGATACAGTCTCAACATTACGTTCCTGAATACCAATACTTTCGATATCATGGCCGTTCAGTGTAATGGTACCGTCGCTGGCAGTTTCTAAACCCAATAGCATTTTTGCCAAGGTTGATTTGCCACATCCAGATTCACCAACGATAGCCAGTGTTTCCGACTCACGAGCCTCAAAAGACAAGGTTTCATTAGCTTTAACAACGCGCTTTTCGCCCCCGCCAAATAGTGCGTTAGCGGCTACTTCATAGTACTTACGCAGATTAGTTACTTTCAATACCGTGCGACCAGGCTCCACGACTTCTGTATCTACAGCTGCCGCTAAAGGCGCATCCCAATCGATTGCTTCAATCTTTAAACAACGGGAATAGTGACCATGTTCCACATCCACACCGGCCATATCGATGACGTCCTTATCACATTGACCTTGCGCAAAATAATTACAACGAGGGCCAAAATTACAGCCATTGGGACGCTCATGAGGCAAAGGGAAATTACCAGGAATAGCTATCAAAGGTCGCGCATTCTTATCCGCCCCTGGTAGCGGAATAGAGCGGAATAGAGCCTCCGTATACGGATGACGCATCTTATCAAATACTTCCTTGATAGGGCCTGTTTCCACGGCCTCACCTGAGTACATGACGCAAATGTCATCACAGGTATCCAACACTAAACCCAAGTTGTGGGAAATAAACAGCATAGAGGTACCATACTTTTCACCCAACTCCTTAACCAGAGCAACAATGCCTGCTTCTACGGTCACATCCAAGGCTGTTGTTGGCTCATCCAAAATCAACAAAGATGGCTTTGACATCAGTGCCATAGCAATAACAATACGCTGCTGCTGTCCACCTGATAACTGATGCGGATAGCTACTGAGAATACGTTCTGGATCAGGCAGATTAACATCAGTTACTACCTGCAATGCCAGATCATAAGCCTCTTTTTGGTTAACACCCTGATGTATCATTGGCACTTCCATCAGCTGCTTGCTGATTTTCATAGCCGGATTCAATGACGCCATAGGTTCTTGATAAATCATAGCGATTTCAGAGCCACGGATGTCCCGTAGCTCTTCATCACTCATGGCATTAAGATCACGACCTTTGAACTTAATACTACCACCGACAATTTTGCCGTTAACACCTAGATCCTGCATAACACCTAAGGCAACTGTAGACTTACCACAACCAGACTCACCAACTAGGCCCACTGCCTTGCCTTTTTCTACTTTACAGGAAAAATCCATAACCGCAGGAATTTCACCAAGGCGCGTAAAAAAGCTGATAGACAGATTATCAATTTCTAGGATAGGACCATCATAATCTTGCTTTTGCATCATACTATCCTCTTAGTCTTTCAACGACTGTTCACGCAGGCCATCAGCCAGCAAATTCAAACCCAACACTAAAGACATCAAAGCCAAAGCTGGCGGAATAGCTAAATGCGGATAGATGGATAATAGTTTACGACCTTCATTGATGGTCATACCCCAGTCAGGGCTCTCTGGGCTAACACCTAGACCAAAGAAGCCCAAGGTACCTAACAATATAGTGGTATAACCAATTCGCAGACAGAAATCGACGATTAATGGACCACGAGCATTCGGCAAAATTTCCCACAACATAATGTACCAGGAACCCTCACCGCGAGTTTGCGCTGCCGAGACATAATCTCGCGTTTTAATATCCATGGCTAAGCCACGCACAATACGGTATACAGTCGGTGAATTCACAAACACCACTGACACAAAAATGTTAAGCAGGTTGGGTTCCATGTAGAACACATTCAAAGGATCAGCATTAAAAGCCAAACCTGAGTATGCCCACAGACCTAATACCAAGGTAACACCAACATAAATGTTTCGCTTCATGGGTTGTGTATAGAAGCGGGACTGAAATAGCACCACAAAGAACACTACTGGAAACAAGAACAGCACCGCTGCTAAATAGATGGGCACGCCAGTTGAACGTATTTCTGGCGTCACTAACAAGAAGAACAACAAAATAACCGGAAAAGCCAAAACCAAATTGGCAAGGAAGGACAAGTTTGTGTCTAACCGGCCGCCGCGGAAACCTGCAGGCAGGCCCAGTGTGATGCCAACCATAAAGGCAAAAGCGGTAGCGGCAGGTGCAATTATCAGAACGGCTCGACTGCCCATTACCATGCGCGAGAAGATATCCCTGGCTAAATTGTCGCCTCCCAACAAGTAGAATTCATAAGCCCCTTCGGCAGCCATCCGTACGGCAGTACCTGGTCGTTTATTCTTCATACCTGATATTTGCGCCAAAGCATCGTGGGTAACAATGGCATCAGCAAAGATGGCGGTAAACACCCAAAATAGGACCAAAATCAAGCCTATTGTACCAACACTGCTATCGAACAAATGTCCGTATAAGCCTAGGCGATCTTTATAGTAAATAGACACCGCCAGGGTAGCTCCCAAGGCAACCCAAACCGGAGCAAATTGGATAATAATATGTAGGGCAATTTCCCATGTCGTCAAAGCATTCATATCTAGACCTTAGCTCATGCGGATTCGTGGATTAAGGAACACATAACCAATGTCTGATATAAGCTGAGTAATCAGCACCACAAACACAGCTACTACCGAACATGACAACAGTAGTTCAATGTCATTGTTACTGGCAGCCTGCACCAATACCCAACCAAAGCCCTTATAGTTAAACAAGGTTTCAACAATAACAACACCCGTCAACAGCCAGGGAAACTGCAACATAATGACCGTAAAGGGTGCAATAAGTGCATTGCGCAAGGCATGTTTCATGACAATATTTGGAAAACTGACACCTTTTAAACGCGCCGTGCGGATATACTGTGCCGTCATCACTTCGGCCATAGAGGCACGTGTCATACGTGCGATATAACCCATACCATAGAAGGCCATAGTCATCACTGGTAAGGTAAAGTTGGCAAAAGTAATGTCCGTCATGGCCGAAGCAGACGAACCTTTAAACCACTTAAGACCCACTGCTGAACTGGCAAAAATAACAATAAAGAGAACACCGGATACATATTCAGGTGTCGCCGTTGTGGTGATAGAAAAGGTCGACAAGCTGCGATCCAATTTAGAGCCTTCTCGCATGCCGGCCAAAACACCAATAATCAATGCCATGGGCACCATCACGATCATGACAAATAACATTAACCAACCAGTTAACCCCAAGCGTTTACCAACAATGGTAGAAACATTGTCTTTAAATACACTAGAAAAACCAAAATCGCCCTGCAGGACCCCACAGAAGTTAGGTGCCAGAACAGGATCCATGGCTGGTTTGATGCACCGCCCAATAGTCTTACCATCTTCTTTGGTAAAGCGAAAACTCGGCACTACCCCTAACCATTCGCCATAGCGAACTAATAACGGTTGCGTATAGCCCCGATCATCCAACCATTGTTCAACCTGAGCATCACTCATGCGCTGGTTGCCTTGCGTTTTTGCAAGCTTTTCCAAATTTGGATATAGGTTAGTCAAAAAGAAAACCACAAACGTCAAACATAGGGCGGTTAACAACATCACCCCGGAACGTTTAAGTATAAAAAACCACATATGTAGTCCTAGTAAGACATTATATTAAACACATAGTATGAAAAATGATTCATTTTTATATGCGACATTTACCTGCCATTATAATAAATAAGGCAGGTAAACATACCTGCCTTATTAGAAAATTAGAAGGGCTACCTAAGTAGCCCTTTTTCACTTATGCCCAACCTAGGTTGTGCAGGTGAATTTCAAAGCCGGGGTGCATATCACCACCAACCACACCATCAACGTAGTGACGGTACAGCGAGCGCCAGTATGGCTGGATAATAACACCCTCGTCCTGCATCAAAGCCTCTATCTTGGCCATGACGACACGACGGGCATCGGCGTCGGCGATCGATACAGCTTGGGCCAACAGAGCATCAAACTCGGCATTCTCAAAACCGGCTTCGTTCCACGCTTCACCAGAACGATAAGCCAAGGCTAATACCTGCACGCCTAATGGACGCTGGTTCCAGTTAGTGGACGAGAATGGGTACTTGGCCCAATCATTCCAGAAAGTAGAACCAGGCAGAATAGTACGCTTCACTTTAATGCCCGCTTCACGTAATTGCGCAGCCACAGCATCAGTGGTATTGCGACGCCAGTCATCATCAATAGAGATCAGTTCGTGTTCATAATCTCCCATGCCAGCCGCGTCCATCAGCGCCTTAGCACCAGCAGGGTCGAACTTTTGAGCAGGCAACTCCGCATACTCTGGGTGAATAGAACAAACGTGGTGGTTTTCTGCCACTTCGCCACGACCGGAATAACCCAGCTCTAGGCAGATAGCATTGTCAGTGGCCATAGCCAAAGCCTGACGCACACGCTTATCAGCATAAGGCTTGATGCCATCTATTTCGGCTTTCTGGTTAGGGCGGATAACAATAGTGTTCGCTGTTACCGCATCAGAGCGGGTCCAACCGATATCATCAAAGATATCCACAAACTCACCTGTCATCTCGTAAGTCATGTCAAATTCTTCGGCTTCGGCACCCGCCAAAACAGACGCCATGTCAGTACCATAGTCTAGCAATTCGATACGATCCAAGTAAGCACCTTCGCCCCACCAATCATGAGCTTCGTTTTTAACTAACACAGCCTTAACACCCACTTCCAAGGATTCTGGCAAGTAAGGGCCAGTGCCAACAGGGTTAGTCAGCATGGTATCGGCTGTATGAGAAGCATGAGTGATCGCCGCTGGATAGTCAGCCATACCTGGGATCAAGGAGATGTCGGGTTCCAACAGGTTTAAGCGCACAGTGTATTCGCCTACAACCTCAATAGCACCCTCACGAGCTTTACCCGTATCAGCATCTATCAAGGCGGCCATACGACCAGCCATGGAGTTACCTTCTACCGACTTATCACACCAACCAGTAATGTTACGAGCCACGTCTTCGGCGTTGAACTCGTCACCATTGTTCCACTTCACGCCCTTACGAACTTTTAAGATGTACTCGGTGGCGCCCTTGTTCACGCCCCAATTTTCAACCAAACGACCTTCGAAGGAGCCGTCGCGGTTATATTGAACCAGATACTCTAGCCAACCACGAGAAAAGTTGGCAATTTGTGACCAATCATAGGCCCTAGGATCTTTCAACGCTCGCACTTCCTGAGCAATACGCATAGTGCCACCTTGACTCGGTGCTGCTGAAGCAACCGGCGCCACTAAACCAGCCATCGTATAGATAGCGGCAGTAGAAGCACCCAAGGCAGAAGCGCGCGTAAAAAATTCACGACGCGACAGTTTACCTTCCAAAAATTCACTTTTATACATTTCCACTGCAGGATGAAGTGGCTGATCACGCTCAATTAATTTAGACATTTATCATTCCCCGTACGGTAATTATTATAGAAATTATCACGACCGCGGTGCGGCCCATTTTTTTGTTATTATTCATGTTTGCGTTATACACAGCATTAAGAGCTAAGAAACATCATCGTCATAGCTGAGGTCGTACTAATAAATCTCTTTAAGAGTTCCATCAAAACCCCAAACTAACGCTCATTGTCACACAGACACTTTAGTCCGTGTTTAACAAAAACGACATTTTAGGTAACAAAATCCGTCTATTATTCGCAAATCTCCAATAGGCAGAACGCAGCTATGATTAACCCCCTAAACTAGAAATTTACCTATACTGGGCCACTTTGGCAAATTATAATTTCTAATGTTTTAGAACAATTATTCTAATCCGATATGCAACACAATAAGTAAACATACGACACCTGTGCCATGGTACCAGTGATAGAACTGCAGGCTTGCCACTGGGTAGTATTATTAATCAATAATGGTATTTGGCCCCGCTATCTTGGCGTAGCAAGATAGACTGCGATCTTGGTTGCACCAATAGACTTGAAAAACTAACCCCCTGTCACGTATCCTTGTTATCCACTAACATTAACCTGGCTGGTAGTTATGAGCATGGCCTTTGTGGGCACTGAAATCCTAATACTCGGTTATCTTGCACATCTAGATTACTGGAACCTACGCATTCCAAACCGAGGTATTTTTTCCTTGCTTGCACTTTGGGTTGCCCAACTATACTGGGTACCCAACCCATTATGGTATCAAGACCTAATAGCTGCCACAGTGCTCTTTATGGTAGGGCTGGCATTTTGGCGCTGGCGAAAAATCAATGCTAGCGAAGTGAAATTACTACTGGTAGCTGGACTTATACTCGGTGTAATAGGCACCATCATTTTTGCCAGTAGCCTACCCATTATTCTCACTCTACAACGACTATTTCTGCTCACTTGGAAGCGCCACGCATCAGGCCACCACCCCTTTTGGCGACGCTTGCGCATACTGGTTAGTAAAGGCCGCGTTCCGGCTGGGCCCGCTATAGCTCTGGCAGCCATCATTGGGCTTATTGGCTCGCAACTTATCCTCATAACAGCCCTTTAACACCCCTCATCCGCCCTTGCGACCAAGTTTGGTGCACAGGCAGCAAATCAGCAATATTTGTGCACCAAAATACCCCGCCCTTTCTGCCAAACTCTCTATGATTATCTAACAAAACTGCCAACCTATTGTTTTAATTGATTTTATAGAGTTGGCACAGTTACTGCTAATAGATACCTTGTTCATGTAAGACATTGCCTAAATAATAAGGCACAACAACAAACATTAGCAGGAGCCGATATGCAATTGATTACCGCCATTATCAAACCTTTTAAGCTGGATGACGTGCGTCAGGCATTAGCCGACCTGGGAATCCAAGGACTAACGGTATCCGAAGTGAAAGGCTTCGGTCGCCAAATGGGACACACGGAACTTTATCGAGGTGCGGAGTACGCTATCGATTTTGTGCCCAAAACCCGCCTAGACCTAGCCGTTGAAGACAGCCAGGTAGATCAGGTACTTGAGACCATTCAAAAATCTGCCATTACTGGCAAGGTAGGCGATGGCAAAATTTTTGTAACCCCTCTTCTCAACGCTGTTCGCATTCGCACCGGCGAATCCGGCGACGTAGCCCTTTAATACACAGGACAGATATCATGGAAAACCAAATTTTTGAATTACAGTATGCGCTGGATACCTTTTACTTCCTGGTATGTGGCGCTCTGGTTATGTGGATGGCGGCTGGTTTCAGTATGCTGGAAGCGGGCCTAGTACGCAGCAAAAACACCACTGAAATACTAACCAAGAACGTTGCCCTGTTTGCAATCGCCTGTACTATGTACTTAATCTGCGGCTATGAAATCATGTATGGTGGCGGCATATTCCTAGACGGCATTATTGGTGACGGTGTTACCGGTGCTGAAGAGCCTGCTACTTACGCACCTTCAGCTGACTTCTACTTCCAGGTAGTGTTTGTTGCTACAGCCATGTCCATCGTGTCGGGTGCCGTTGCCGAACGTATGAAGCTATGGGCATTCCTAGCTTTCTGTGTGGTAATGACCGGCGTAATCTATCCGTTAGAAGGTGCTTGGACTTGGAATGGCGATGATGTATTTGGCCTATACAACCTTGGTGACCTTGGTTTCAGTGACTTTGCCGGTTCTGGTATTGTGCACATGGCCGGTGCTGCGGCGGCTCTGGCAGGCGTCATTCTGCTTGGCGCTCGTGAAGGCAAATACGGTCCTGAAGGTCAAGTACGAGCCATACCTGGCGCCAATTTGCCGCTAGCTACTTTAGGTACCTTCATCCTGTGGATGGGCTGGTTTGGTTTTAACGGTGGTTCAGTACTGGCCACTGCGTCTGTTGAAAGTGCCAATGCCGTTGCCGTGGTATTCATGAATACCAATGCCGCCGCTGCCGGTGGCTTGATCGCCGCGCTTATTGCTGCGCGGGTAATGTTCGGCAAGGCTGACCTGACCATGGCTCTGAACGGCGCCCTAGCTGGTCTGGTTGCCATTACAGCTGAACCTTCTACTCCTACCCCACTACAAGCAACCCTGTTTGGTGCCTTAGGTGGTGTATTGGTTGTCTTCTCCATTATTGCCCTAGATAAGCTACGCTTGGATGACCCAGTAGGTGCTATTTCTGTACACGGTGTAGTAGGTTTACTAGGTCTTCTGTTAGTACCATTCACCAATGACGGTGTTAGCTTTACTGGCCAATTGGCTGGTGCCGCCACCATCTTTGTTTGGGTATTTGGTGCTAGCTTGATCACTTGGAGCATCATCAAAGCCGTGATCGGCTTACGAGTATCTAAGGAAGAAGAGTACGAAGGTGTTGATATTGCCGAATGCGGCATGGAAGCCTATCCAGAATTCACTAAAGGTCAGTAGACTCTTTAGCTGTCACAAAAAAGGGCGTATCTGGTGATACGCCCTTTTTTTATGTCGCTACTTTCTGGTAGCTAATTTATGACCCTTTTTGGGGACGCATATCTTCAATGCTGACACCAGCGACCTCTACCGGATTTTTCATAGCATCGCGACGGAAGGGCTCGCCCAATTCCTGATTGATTAGAATTTCGATCAAGGTGGTCTTACCACTAGCCTGATCTTCCAAAGCTTGACTTAGGGCCGCGCTGACTTCATCCATGGTACGGGCCTGAACGCCTTGCAAACCACAAGCTTGAGCTATGCCCGCATAAGACACGTTCTCATCCAATTCAGTACCCACAAAGTTGTCTTCAAACCATAAGGTAGAATTACGCTTCTCCGCGCCCCATTGATAGTTACGCAGTACGATTTGCGTAATGGCAGGCCATTCTTCACGACCAATCGCTGTCAATTCTGTAACGGCAATACCAAACGCACCATCGCCAGAGAAACCTACCACTGGCGTATCTGGGCAACCAATCTTCGCACCAACAACCGCAGGCAAACCGTAGCCACAAGGCCCAAATAGGCCTGGAGCCAAGTACTTACGCCCTTTTTCAAAGGTTGGGTAAGCATTACCGATCGCGCAGTTATTACCAATATCAGAAGAAATAATAGCCTCTTTAGGCAACACCGCTTCAATAGCACGCCAGGCCATACGAGGACTTAACCATTCCGGCTTATCAGCACGGGCACGCTGGTTCCAAGTCGTGCCCGGATCATCGTCTTCATGGGTCATCGCGGCTAATTCTGCAACCCAGTTCGATTTCGTTTGCGCAATGTGTGCTTTACGGGCTTCGCGACCAGCGTCTCCCGCTGTAGCCGATAACTGCGCCATAATGCCATTAGCCACTTTGGCGGCATCGCCAACGATGCCAACAGACACGGCCTTAGTCAAACCAATACGCTCAGGCTTCAGGTCAACCTGAATGATTTTAGCGCCTTTAGGCCAGTAGTCTATGCCGTAACCAGGCAAGGTGGAAAATGGATTCAAACGGGTGCCCAGTGCCAGAACGACATCGGCCTCACGAATCAACTCCATACCCGCCTTAGAACCGTTGTAACCTAATGGGCCAGCAAACAGAGGGTGTGAGCCGGGGAAAGCATCATTATGCTGATAACCACAACAAACAGGCGCATCCAAACGCTCTGCCAAAGCCATAGAAGACGCGATACCACCAGCAGACAGCACCACACCAGCACCATTCAAAATTACCGGTGCTTTAGCATTAGATAACAACTCAGCTGCGGCCGATATGGCAGACTCACCACCTGATGGCAACTCAAAGTCGATCATAGTAGGCAGTTCTATATCGACGATTTGGGTGAACATATCACGTGGCACGTTGATTTGTGCGGGTGCTGATGCGCGGTGGGCATTAGCAATAACACGATCTAGCACTTCAGCAATACGAGAAGGGTCACGCACTTCTTCCTGATAACAAACCATATCCTGGAAAAGCGCCATCTGCTCAACTTCCTGAAAACCGCCTTGACCGATTGTTTTGTTAGCCGCTTGAGGCGTCACCAGTAACAATGGTGTGTGGTTCCAATACGCAGTTTTTACGGCAGTAACAAAGTTAGTGATACCTGGACCATTTTGGGCAATCATCATGCTCATTTTGCCAGTAGCACGCGTATAGCCATCAGCCATCATGCCGCCAGAACCTTCATGAGCACAATCCCAGAAAGAAATACCAGCGCGACCAAAGAGATCAGAAATGGGCATCATAGCAGAGCCGATAATACCGAATGCGTGTTCGATACCATGCATCTGCAAAGTTTTTATAAAAGCTTCTTCAGTGGTCATTTTCATAACTGGCACACCTAAATTAATTGTTAGTAATAGGATCCACCTTGAGATTCAAGGCGGATTTGTTTAAATCTTGGAGCTAGTCTATACAAAGGCTTAGGATAGCCATAGAGCCACATTTAAAGTTAAATTGGGCCAGTGTGGGCCTTAGTAATGAACAAAAAAATGGCGCTGCAAGCAGCGCCTAAAAGTTGAAGTCAAACAGCACTATATGTAGCTACTGCCCATATAGATATTCCGGTACCCACAAAGCGATTTGTAGGGCATTCACTACTTATAGCAATCCCATGAGCCAGTGATTACCAATAGTTAGGTAACCACAATGCAATTTGCGGGATGAATATGATTAACAGTAAACCGATTAGCTGGATTACCATGAACTGCATCATGCCTAAGTAAATGTCCTTTAAGTCCCATTCTGGCACCACCCCTTTGAGGAAATAGGCCGACAAAGCCACGGGCGGACTAAGCCATGCGGTTTGGAGATTTACCGCCACAAGTATGGCAAACCAAATTAACAAGTCTGCTGAATTTAAGCCAAAGTCTAGAGTTTCTACCACAGGCAATAGAATCGGCACAATAATCAATACAATGGGCACCCACTCTAGTGGCCATCCCAATACGAAAATTAATGTCAAGATGAAAAACAACATGGCCCAAGATGACATGTCAAAGGACAAGAGTAATTCAGTCAACATCTGGGGTGTGCCAAGGTTTGAGAATACCGCACCAAAGAAGTTGGATGCAGCCACCAAAAACATAATTAGAACCGTAATTTCTAGGGTCTTAATTAATGCTTCATAAGTACCCGCAACACTATATTTCCGGTAACCAATAGATAGAATTAACGAACCAAAAGCACCACACGCTGCTGCTTCTGCTGGCGTTGCAAGCCCTGCCACAATAGAACCTAAAGAGAAGGCAATGAGCACCGTGGGCGGCACCAGACCCATAAAGAACTCATACCACAGGTCAGAAAAATAGAAGCCCTTGGGTTTAACTTCCCGCGTCCATTTAAACGCCCTGAACATTAGGACCACCCATAATAACGGAATCACTAGTCCTGCAAGTGGGAAGAATGCCAAGCTACCTTTGGTTGCCAAAACACATAAGAATATAAACATGCCCAAGCCGGACATCACCAATATTACTTCTAGGCCGTAATAAGGGGATGTTTCGGGCTGATCTTCTTCAGGTAAAATAGGCCCAAGGTCAGGGTTAATCATGCAACGGCCAATAGTGTATATCATATACAAACTAGCCAATAACACCCCAGGCAGCACTGCTGCACGGAATAAGTCTGTCACAGGCACTTCCAGAACAGGCCCCATAACAATCAACATAATGGAAGGCGGTATTAATATGCCTAAGGTTCCACCCGCCGTAATAGCACCTGCCGATAGTCGTACATCATATTTAGAGCGATTCATGGTTTTAGCCGCCATAATGCCCAAAATAGTGACTGACGCGCCAACAATACCCGTAGCGGCTGCAAAAATCATTGAGACAAACAACACGGCAATAAACAAGGCACCCCGAGTGCGAGACATCATCATTTGAACAGCGTTAAACAGGCGTTCCATGAGCCCTGCTTGTTCCATCATAATGCCCATAAAAATAAACAAAGGCACGGCTACAAGCTGGTCATTCAACATCGTGGAATTGACTTGAAGGGTCAGCAGGAAGAAGGCTAACTTACTGCTGCCTGCGATCGAAGCAAACACAAAGCCAAGAAATATCAATGTAAAGGAAATAGGAAACCCGATGAAAATAGAAAACAACATGGCCGCTAACATGAGCATACCAATCATCGGTTTTGAAATATTAACGTCACCTAGTAGACTTGATAACCAATCCCCTAAAGGCAACACATCTGGATAGAACACAGATACAAAAACACACGCCAGACCGATTAAATAGAAAGGGAAAATTTTCAAAAATTTTGCTTCTCTTTCTTTACCCATCTGGTGAAAAGCACGGAATAGTTCAGGGAAGCCCTGTAAAAACAGTAATCCAGCACCAATGGGCATAAAAATACGGGCAGGCCATAAGTATGGTGCCCATGTGGAATCAGCACTCGCGTCTTCCCAGATACCCCATTCTTCACCCCAACCATTAAAGCCTAAAGAATCACCAGCAAATCCCAGTGCACTCCAAAAGAACAGAATCATAGCGGGAAAATAGAACAGTAGGTATAAGGTAGCGTCAACCGTAGCTTGGGTTCTCTCATGCCAATTACGATAGATGAAATCTGCCCGAATATGCACACCGCGCATTAAGGCATAGCCTGATGCGGCCATAAATATCACCCCTCCAAGCATGCGACTGACGTCATAGACCCAAACGGTGGGTCCCAAGTTTACCGCACGAGCCAAGTCGCCCAAATCATAAGAAACCAGTAAAGCAAACATGCCTCGGGAAAATACTTCGATCACCATCACAGCCACTAGAGGGATAATGGCCAAGCATATGATGCGCCCCATCCATAGATTTAGCACATCAATAAAAGCGGTTATAGGACGCTGCCATGGCGTCATGTCCTCTGGTGTTTCACCAGGTTTTTCGGCGCGCCGCTCTGCGATTAATTCATCGGTAATGTCAAGCTCGCCGATGTCTGTTGCCTGTGTCGCCATGGTGGTCTCCTCTTATTATTACGCCTTTTCTTCAGTTTAACTGATTTAAAGGCACTGTAAGTCTTCGTTACAAATTTAAAAATCTATCATAGGTTGCTGTATCAAAAGTGCCAGAAAACTACGATAAATCTCTATTGACCTTATCGGTTGACAAGTTTAATAATCCCGCTACGAAAAATCGACCTAGCACTGGGTACTAGGTCGATATCAAGTCAATACAAGTTTTTACTTGATGCTATCAGCGAAGGCCTTGCCTAAACTAGCATTAGATGCCTGTGCACCAGCCCAGAAAGGCACTGCAATTGCAGCAAAATCTTTCTGTGACTGCCAGACTTCGGCAAAGAATGCATTGTCTTCAGAAGCTTTTTGAAGCAACTCATTGGCTGCATTCATATACTCAGGGAAGTAATCTGCTGGCGTATCATGCAGTTGCACACCATGATTCTCGGTTAAGTCCTTCAAAGCTTTACCGTTCTCATAGATACGGTAAGAGATGGATTTTGACAAAGATGCATTGGCAGCGACTTCTATGGCTTTCTTCTGCATAGTAGATAGCGAGTTATAAACATCACGATTTAAGTACATATCAGCATTTACAACCACCTGGTGAAGACCCTGTAGGTAGTAGTGCTTCAATACTTTTTGGAAACCAAACACGCTATCAGGCCTTGGACAACACCATTCAGCGGCGTCAATTGTGCCTTTTTCAAGAGCAGGTAGAATATCACCACCACCCATAGCAACAGAGGCTACGCCAATGTCTTTGTAGGCTTGGCCTACCATGCCTGGAGGAGCACGGAAACGGAGCTTACGGAAGTCATCCATAGAGTTGATAGGCTCAGGGAACCATCCCAACGCTTCTGGACCAACAGGCTGCAACATAAAGGCTTTCACGTTAACGCCCATTTCGTCCCAAAGACGATCATAAAGCTCTTTACCACCACCGTATTGGAACCAAGAAAGGAAGGCGATGTTATCAAGACCTACACCGGCACCTGCGATAGGAGCACCAAATAGGTTGGCAGCTGGATGTTTGCCACCCCAATAATGGGTCCAAGCAAAACCACCATCTAGCAAACCAGCATCAATCGCATCGATAATGTCCGTGTTACCAACAACTGAACCGCCTGGCAATATTTCAATATTGACAGTACCATCAGTTAATTCATGCACATCCTTTGCAAATGCCTTTAGCATGTGTACTTCATCTGACTTAGTACTAAGTACTGATTGAACACGAATGTTCACGTCTTTAGCCATTGCTACGGTTGAGCTCATCACTAGAGCACCGATGGCAGTTGCTAATTTCACTTTTTTAAACACGGACATTATTTGTCCTCCATTTTTATTTTCGGCCCTCTTTAAATGCTGTTAAGCATTGCCGCGTGGAAGGCTTCACTCGGCGCCCAAAAATCAGGCAATACAAAAATCTTATGTGACCAAAACAAATCCAGCGTAAGCCAGCAAATCTATACTACCGTCATAGACCATCATGATTGTCAGGTAGACCAAGAACAGCAAACCAATGTATGAAATACTGGGGAAGCGCAATAAAAAACGCATAATCAAGGTAGCAAAGAATGCCATCAAGACGATCGCTAGCACTAAACCAATGATCAATAATTGCGTGTCGTCACGGGCAATGGCCGCTACCGCTACCACATTGTCCAAAGACATGGAAATATCAGCCATGGCAATCGTGATTAAAGCACTGGCTATACCGACCTTTGGAGGGTTGGCCTCATCAATAGTCGTAGCCATGGGTTCGGGTGCTGAAAATTCTTGAATTTCGCCCCAAAACCGCCAGCAGACCCATGCCAACAGAATGCCACCTAACAATAAAATTCCCGGTATATCAATAATATAAGTAGCACCAGCTGCAAATATAATACGAAAAAAGGCCGCCAAACCCAAACCTATGGCGATAACTCGCTTACGTTGATGAGGCTCTAATCCCGCCGCCGCCATTCCGACGACTAAGGCGTTATCTCCCGATAGTATTAAATCGGCAAAAATAATTTGGCTAATCTCCAACCAACCTGATTCCATTATTGCGCATCCTCTAAGATCATAGCCGCAGCTTTTTCACCAATCATGATAGCTGGTGCATTGGTGTTGCCAGAGACAATGGTTGGCATAATTGACGCATCGGCTACCCGCACGCCATCAATACCGTGCACCCGCAACCTAGGATCAACAACCGCCTCTTCATCTATACCCATCTTGCACGTGCCTGTGGGATGATAAATGGTGGTGGAATTGTCACGAGCCCAGTTCAAAATTGCAGCATCATCATCTTCAGCCACCTGCTTACCAGGCTTAAATTCGTCAACAATCATGGATCGCAATGGTTCTTGTTGGCATATCTGGCGTGCTAGTTTAATGCCCGCCACAAGAGTTTTCTGGTCCAACTCCGTAGCCAAATAATTAGGGTGTAGCTGTGGATAATCCATAAAACGATCAGATACCAAACTAATATGCCCCGTGCTTTGTGGGCGCAACTGCAATACGGAAGCCGTAAAGGCATCGAACTTATGGGGCCCTTCAGCTGGAGAGTCTGCACTCCATGGCTGAATGTGAAACTGAATATCGGGGCGCTCCGGACTAAATTCGGTTGATAAAAACCCAGTGCCCAGACTGGCCGCCATGGTCATTGGGCCCGTGCGCTTGAGCAAGTACTCTAGGCCAATAAGAGCTTGTTTAAAGAGGCTATTAATCTCGGTATTAATGGTGCTTGTTTTGCACTTATACACGGGGCGAGCTTGTAAATGATCTTGCATATTACGGCCCACACCAACCAGCTCGTGCACCGTATCAATATTATGAGGTTGCAACTCGTGGTGCGGACCAATACCCGATAGCATCAATAATTGTGGTGAACCGATGGCACCAGAACTCAACACCACTTCACGTTTTGCCTGAATGGGTCCATGTTGGGTTATGACACCAGTAACACGTTTGTTTTGGAGGAGCAGCTTTTCAACCCGCGAACGCGTCAAAATAGTGAGGTTGGCGCGCTTGCGAGCAGGTTTCAAATAGGCCACCGCACTGCTACAACGACGCCCATTACGTGCCGTCAATTGAAATAGGCCAACCCCCTCTTGGGTGCTACCGTTATAGTCATCATTACGAGCATAACCCAAATTTTCTGCGGCCTCGATCCAGGCATCAACAATGGGACGACTCAAGCGCGTTTCCGATACACTAAGCGGACCGCCTTTGCCACGCAATGAGCTAGCCTTGCCACTCCAGTCTTCACTGTTAACAAAATGAGGTAGCACCTGCTGCCAATCCCAACCTTCATTACCAAGGTTAGCCCAGTCATCATAGTCTTGCTGCTGGCCACGCACATACAACAAACCATTAATGGAACTACTGCCACCTAGCCCCCTGCCTCTAGGCCAAGGCAAGGAACGCCCATTTAGGCCAGCACAAGGTTGGGTTTGATAGCCCCAGTCTGTTAATGGATTGCCCATAGTTTTGAAATAACCTACGGGCACATGAATCCATGGGTACCAATCTGTGGGGCCCGCTTCTAACAACGCCACTTGATAACGCCCACATTCAGACAAACGGTTGGCTAACGCACAACCTGCAGAACCGGCTCCGACAACAATGTAATCATACTGTTTTGGCATGGATAATCTTATTATTAGTTATTTATATCAAATAATGAGACTTTTATACTCATTTTTTGCTAATATTCACATAGAAAACCATATTCGACTTAAGTTTTCAAGAATTTTTTAATTAAAAAGAGTATTCTCGTCGAGAATCAATCAACAGATCTGTTTAACAAGGAGCCAGGGTATACATGACAGAGTCATCACGCATCGCTACCAATATGCGCTTGTTTTACATTTTAGATGTCATTGGCAAACATCAACGTCCTCTGACACCTTCCGAAATCAATGCCGAATTGGGCTGGCCAAAGCAAACCGTGCATCGCCTATGCAAATCCATGGTGGATGAGGGTTTTTTGGTTTATGACGCGACAGGAAAACGGCTAATGCCTAGTGATGGCCTCCGCAGCATTGCTAACGGTTTGATAGCTAGCGACTGGAGCAGCACGGCCATTCACCAGGTGTTGGAAAAGCTCAGTGATAAAGTACAAGAAACAGTTAACTACGTGGTACCAGAACAACCAGGCATGATATACAAGGATCGAGTCCAGACCAATTGGGCCTTTCAGGTGCATCTACCTGTGGGCTCCCACGTGCCTTTTCATTGTACCGCGAGTGGCAAAACCTATCTGGCGAGCTTACCAACCAAGGCTCGCAGCATCATGATTGACGCCCTAGACATGAAACCGTTAACTAAAAACACCCTAAGAAGCAAAGAAGCGCTATTAAAGGAAATAGCCATCATTAAAAAGCGCGGCTACGCCCTAGACAACGAGGAGTTTTTTGAAGGCATGGTGGCGATGGCTGTGCCTATATACGACCCACGGGGTCGGTATCACGCCGCCCTGGCTTTCCATGGCCCCACCCTACGCTTAGATGTAAACAAACTTACCGTCCACTACGACAGCGTTAGAGAAGCCGCCAACCGGCTCAGTAACATTATTTTTCAAACTGAAAACTAGGCATCGAAGACACTTGCTGGCAATGAAGTTGCGACATTAGTTGCTGTATCTCGGCCGCTAACAGCTCGGCACATTTATCACTACCTTTCTGTGCCCCGGCAGCCACACCATACAAAAATGCCCGACCTGCAAATACAGCCTGCGCTCCTTGTGACAAATAACGCCCAATATCAACACCCGATTCAACACCGCTGTCTACCATTACCGTCACATCGGCCGCCACTGCTTGCACCACATCAGTCAGCAGTTCAGCGGGGGCCGGAGCCGCATCCAGCTGGCGACCGCCATGATTAGACACTATAATGCCATCCGCCCCGAGCTCTCGTATTACCTGTGCATCAGCCACGCTTAATACCCCTTTAACAATCAAGTTGCCATGCCAGTGCTCCCGCACCCATTGCAACTGAGCAAGATCCACCACATCACGCAAATTCATACGGATAAACTCAGCCGCATCCTTCATGTCCTTCACCTTGTCATCCATGTAAGGGCTTAAATTAGCAAACTGCGGTAAACCTGCCCG
>JAAERS010000204.1 GCA_024230095.1 Gammaproteobacteria bacterium
CCCATACATAAGTATTTAATTTCTAAATAGTCATCTAAACCATACTTTGAACCTTCACGGCCATTACCCGATTGTTTGATACCACCAAAAGGGGCAACAGCATTTGAAATAATGCCTTCATTAATACCGACCATGCCAAATTCTAACCCTTGCGACACACGCCAAATACGACCAATATCTCGAGAATAAAAATAAGCCGCTAAGCCATAGTCAGTCGCATTAGCCATCGCTAGTACTTCATCTTCGTTGTCAAAAGCAATAATCGGTGATACTGGGCCAAAAATCTCATTAGCTGCAATAGGCATATCATTAGTGACATCGGTTAAAATAGTCGGTTGATAGTAGTTTTCTCCTGCTTCATCCTGCTTACCACCACAAATTAATGAAGCACCGGCATTAATGGAGTCCCTAACTAAGTTATCAACATCAGCAACGGCGGTAGCTGAAATCATCGGGCCAATATTGACACCTTCGGTTAAGCCATCGCCAATAACCAGCTCCGACACTGCTTTAACAAATTTTTTGGTAAAGTCTTTCACTACCCCTTGTTGAACAAAAATACGGTTGGTACAAACGCATGTCTGTCCGGCATTACGATACTTTGAAGCCATAGCACCTTGTACTGCAGCATCAATATCAGCATCATCAAAAACAATAAAGGGTGCATTACCGCCTAATTCCATCGAAACTTTTTTTACTGACGTCGCACACTGTTGCAATAAAGATTTGCCAACACCTGTTGAACCGGTAAAAGTAAATTTAGCCACATCTGGGTGTTGGGTAAGTACTTGGCCCATACCCCGAGCATCGTCACCAACAACGACATTAAATACCCCCGCGGGAATACCAGCGCGCTCGGCAAGCTCAGCCATTGCTAATGCTGATAACGGTGTTTGTGTTGCAGGTCGAACGACAAAAGTACAACCCGCTGCCAATGCTGCCGCCGCTTTTCGCGCTATCATTGCATTAGGGAAATTCCATGGTGTAATCGAAGCGACAACACCAACAGGCTGCTTTATCACAACAAGGCGTTTATCATTC
>JAAERS010000205.1 GCA_024230095.1 Gammaproteobacteria bacterium
ACCCCCGTGATTTAGTTAGTCGCTTTCGGTATATACCCGTGACCTGTCCCACTAAAGGTAGGGATAGGGCGAAGCGTGCACCGGTGGAACCGTCGTTCAAAGGTTTAGTAGTTAGTACTTTCATTTTATTGCCTCCAAAGGCTTTGTTGGTTTACTTGATAGCCCTAAGTATACACGGGGCTATCTGATAAAGCAACAACTTTATTTATAATTCCTCAGCTTTTAAGATAAAGATTTTATCACAAAGCAATACTTGATGCTTGCTATGGCGTTTCAAACGAATACCCTCAGCTACACAAGTAACAATTACCTTGTTTTCTATATTGCTAAAGTTTTTCAGGTAGCTTACAGCATCATTATAATTATTCAGCACATGTATACCACTATTGTACACTGTACCACCTGAACCATCTTTTACCGGCTTTATGGTAGCTTCTAGCCATTCACCGGCTGGCACTGTACGCGTGCCGTTGATGCCATGGAATAAGGTTTTAAAGTGATCTGGCTTGTTGGTCTTTTCCATTATCTTAAAAGTAATCATAGCTTTATTCCCTTTTGTTTTACTGTTGTTAAGAAGTTTCCCTATAGTACCCTACTGCGCTAGTCGCTAATGGCTATTTCTTCACCCTTGCTTTTAATATATAACGAGCCTGAATTACCGAAATTGCGACAATATACCCTTTTCCACCGGTTATTATGTTTGACTTTATAGGGTGTAGGTATTTGGTGACCATAAACACCGGTTGGATTGCTTAAAGGCTCAAACACAGTCGGTAGTTTAGTCCAAACATGGCCCGTGTTATCGTTTTTTCTCACTACTGTATATAATACTTTCATTTTATTCACCCCTCTTTATTAATGTAAGTGATAACTAACATGCGCTACAGCACTGGACCAACACTGGCGAGAATCACCACATGAGCCGGCATTGTGCTGCGCTGGGCAATTAAAGCCCCGTGACGGCTTATCAGTGCTATGGACCCCGCTTGTGTTACCCTTGTATTTGTTGCTTACTTGATCAACCATAACATCACTAACCCGAACCACCACATTGGGCGCCTGCGCCAAATTGGCAGCGTTACGACGTGAACGGGTTGGAATCCAGTGCTGCACATGGGGTGTGGCTAGGCAAGCCATGGTCATTAG
>JAAERS010000206.1 GCA_024230095.1 Gammaproteobacteria bacterium
ACCATATTTATTATCTCATCCTCAGCCCCAGAAGCTAGGGTGTAAGCAATCCCATCAGCTGGCTCACCTGTGCCTGTATCAAAATTCTCGAACGCTCCTATTTGGCTCATGAATATAGATTGAGGTAGTCCTGCTGAACCAGCAAAACAAAGTCTGGATTCATAGAAGCTAACAGTTCGGGGATGACCTCGGCCTGGAAAAGTTGGAGGGGGAGGGGCAGCTGAACTTGGAGAACTAAATGCTGGCTCAGTCAGAACCATTTGATCCCCAGTCACTCCTGCTACAGCAGTGGCAAAATCCCAACTGCTATCTATCCTCGTATAAATTCTGATCCTTGCAACTGTATTTGAATCAATGGCCTCAATGATAGCATAGCCAATCGGGGCCGTCGGATCGTCCACGGGGCCAGCCATTTGAACAACACCACCCACATAATGGCTATCTGCCGTGGAACCATCAAACCAAAATCCAGGAAAGCTAGGAATCAAGGCACCTGGGTTTAAAATAGACAAGGTAGGCAATGTTGCTGTAGGGACGCTCGCTACCGTTGGTTGGATAGCTTGCCCAGACACTACACCACCCGTTATAGTATACCTCACAAAAGTTGGAGAATTCCCCACATACCCATTACGTGTAAAATCATGCTGTGGATAGCGGCGATATTTTAATTGCGAGACATCAATACCAGCACCAGTCCATTCAAAAATTATAGGTGGCTGAGTTGCTGTGACCAGAACCAATGTAGTCTGATTCTGAGCGACTCTATATTTA
>JAAERS010000207.1 GCA_024230095.1 Gammaproteobacteria bacterium
ACCATATTTATTATCTCATCCTCAGCCCCAGAAGCTAGGGTGTAAGCAATCCCATCAGCTGGCTCACCTGTGCCTGTATCAAAATTCTCGAACGCTCCTATTTGGCTCATGAATATAGATTGAGGTAGTCCTGCTGAACCACCAAAACAAAGCCTGGATTCATAGAAGCTAACAGTTCTGGGATGACCTCGGCCTGGAAAAGTTGGAGGTGGAGGGGCAACTGAACTGGGAGAACTAAATGCTGGCTCAGTTAAGACGCATTGATCTCCTTTAACCCCTTGACCAGCTGGAAATGGCCCATTATTCGTCACATGCCAGCTGATATCAACAGGAGATAGAATTCTAATTCGACAAACAGTGTTGCTACATGCAGGATAAGGGGCCGCCGCAGGAGCAGTAGTACTCACAATGATAGCATAACCAATTGGAGCGGTAGGGTCATCAATAGGACCAGCCATTTGAATAATTCCACCTTCATAATGGGTGTCTGGGGTTGCCCCATCAAAATAAAATCCAGCAAAGTTAGGGGTGGCTTGTAATGGGTCAATGATAAGAGCTGGAAAATCAAGCGTTAAACTTCCGCCTAATGTAGCAGCAGCTGGTGTGGTTTTTAAAAACTTGGCACTAGCTAGAGGCGTAGGGGAAAAGTTGTTGGTTCTAATTCCAAATGTGCTATCTACATACCCATTGCGTGTAAAATCATGCTGTGGATAGCGGCGATATTTTAATTGCGAGACATCAATACCAGCACCAGTCCATTCAAAAATTATAGGTGGCTGAGTTGCTGTGACCAGAACCAATGTAGTCTGATTCTGAGCGACTCTATATTTA
>JAAERS010000208.1 GCA_024230095.1 Gammaproteobacteria bacterium
ATGCCAATTAATAACTCATGAAAAAGGTGTTCATATTCAGTTCACCTACAATGGGTCAGACACATCAAAAGATATTTTCTGGCAAGAACTCAATCACTCAAGCAATGGCTTTTAAGTAGCACCAGCTCTGGGGGCTGCAGCAATCCTAATTTCAGCCGACTTTATGATTGATCAAAACCAAGTGTTTAATTAACTAGATGTACTGATATTTATATAATATTTTTGATAAAAAATAATTGAATCACAAAAATACCCCAAAAACGCTTGGATTTAGTGGTACATTATTGGACTAATATGGACTAACTATTAACAAAAAAGGGCCTTATAGTAAGGACCTTCGGACATATACGGACTGTATAAGATTAGAAATTGGTCGGGACGGCAGGATTGACTGAGCAAAAGCCTGTTCGGCTTTCACTCCCCCTTCGGGCTGCGCCGCTATACGCGGCTTGATGCAAAACACAGGCGTGTTTTGTGAACCTGACGCGCGTTCGCTTCGCTCTCTTTATGAACAAAACCACGGCCCAGAAACAATTAAACCCAAGAAGCCAAAGGCCTCTTGGGTTTAATTGGTCGGGACGGCAGGATTTGAACCTGCGACCCCCTGCACCCCATGCAGGTGCGCTACCAGGCTGCGCTACGCCCCGACTATCCATCAGCTCAGCTGAACTTCAGGAGGCGGTATATTACTGCAATACGGTGCTTTTGTGAAGCACTGGGAGCGATATTTAGGCGTAAAAAAAACAAACTTACAAACGAGGTAGCGAGTTTGTTTTTTTATTCAGATTCGACTCTGTCTTTGAGCTTTTGTCCAGGCCGAAAAGTCACCACACGACGTGCGGAGATGGCAACTTCTTCGCCAGTTTTTGGGTTTCGACCCGGGCGTGAACGTTTATCACGCAGGTCGAAATTACCAAAACCCGAAAGTTTTACTTGCTCATTATTTACCAAGCGTTCAGCTATCTCTTCAAAGAAAGCTTCAACCAATTCCTTGGCTTCTCGTTTACTGAGTTTATGTTCGCTACTTAAACGTTCCGCCATGTCGGCTTTCGTCAATGAACCCATAACCCATCCTCTAGACCATTATTTTTATTAAGGATTCCAGTCAGCAAGTGTAACAGGCAGCTCCGAAAAGTAAAGGCCGCCCATAGCAGGTTTTTTAGTTAACTGCGCAGAGTGGCTCCCAGTTGTGTTTGCATGGCATTAACTACCTGCTCAAACCACTGATTAACCTCTTCATCATTCAACGTACGTTCCGGATGTTGCCAGGTCAAACCTAGAGCGAGACTTTTTTGATCTGGTTCAATACCAGCCCCAGCATAAACATCAAACAGGCCTACCTGTTGTAAGTAGTCCCCCGCATGCTCCGCTATAATTGCCTCCAGCTTGCTCACGGGTACGCTTTCTGCCACCAACACAGCCATATCTCGGCGTACTTCAGGATGCTTAGACAACACGCTAAACGCGGGGACGAGGCCTTCGGTAATCGCTGCCATGCTAATTTCAAACAAAAACACAGGACCCTGTAAGCCCAGTTCCTTCACCAATCCCGGATGCAGAGCTCCGGCATAACCGACAAGTTGGCCCTGCTTATAAATAGCGGCTGATTGGCCAGGATGCAAAGCCACATGCTCGGCACTGGAAAAACTGAAAGCTGCACGGTTACCGGTGAGGCTGAAAAGACTTTCCAAATCACCTTTCATATCAAAAAAGTCAACACTTTCATCTTTGCCATGCCAACTTTCGGGGCTACGAGAGCCACTGATTAGACCCGCTAACACATCTTCCTGCTGCAAGCCGTCAACACTAGGAATAAAACGCTGGCCAGTTTCAAATAAGCGCACTCGATTTTGCTGACGATTCTGATTATATTGCAGAGCCTTGATCAAACCCGGCCAAATACTGGTGCGCATAACTGACATATCCGCCGAGATAGGGTTAGCCAGTTCGACAGGGGTATTCTGGTCATCAAGCAAGCGTTGCAAACCTGGTTCCACAAAGCTATAGGTGATCGCTTCTTGATAGCCTCGACTGACCATATGTCGGCGCAGCAGGCTCATGGGTCGTTGCACTTCGGGCTTAGCTGGAATATCCATGCTGCCCACTGGGTTGGTGCTTGGTAAGTTGTTGTAACCGTAAACGCGTGCCACTTCCTCAATCAGATCTGCTTCGATGGCCATATCAAAACGCCAACTAGGGGACGAGAAGGTCCAGCTTTGGGCATCTGATTTGAGCAATTTCAAACCTAATCGCGTTAGTATGTCTTCTACTTGGGCATCATCAAATTCAAAGGCCAACAAGGAGTTCAAGCGTTGCTTGCGTAACACAACCTCATCGGCCTTAGGCAGGTGCTGGTCAGCCACTTGCTCAATGACAGGGCCAGCTTCGCCACCGCAAATATCTTGTAGCAATTCTGTCGCTCTATCCATGGCTTGGCGTTGCAATACATAGTCCACACCCCGTTCAAAACGGTGTGAAGCATCAGTATGCAAACCGAAGCTCCGCGCTTTACCAGCGATGGTAATAGGATCAAAGAAAGCCGCTTCTAGCAGCACGTTCCTAGTTTGCTCAGAAACGCCTGTCGAGTCACCGCCCATAATGCCCGCCATACCAATGGCGCCTTCACTATCGGCAATCACCAAAATGTCTTCGTTTAACTCTACAGTTTGGCCATTGAGCAGGGTCAGCTCTTCGCCTTGGCTAGCCATGCGTACGTTGATAAAACTATTCAACTTATCCAAATCATAAGCGTGCATCGGCTGACCCAGTTCCAACATCACATAGGCGGTGATATCAACCACCGCGTCAATGGAACGTATACCACTGCGACGCAAACGCTCTTGCATCCACTGAGGGCTTGGTTTAGTGACATCAACATCCCTTACCACACGGGCTGTAATACGTGGACAACCTGCTGGCGCGCTGACCTTAACAGGAAAAGTATCTTCGATCTGGGGAGCCACTTCTGACAGGCTAGGCGGCAGCAGATCGGTTGAGTTTAAAACACCCACTTCACGCGCCAAACCGGCAATGCTTAAGCAGTCGCCTCGGTTGGGGGTTAAGTCAACATCAATGATCTGATCATCCAACATCATATAGGTACGCAAATCAGTACCAACCGGCGCATCCGCTGGCAATTCCATGATGCCATCGTGATCTTCATTGATCTCGAGTTCTTGACCAGAGCACAACATACCAAAGGATTCTGCCTGACGTAGCTTGGCCTTTTTGATCTTGAAACCACCCGGTAATATGGCACCTACCATCGCAAAGGCAACCTTGATGCCCATGCGGGCATTAGGCGCACCGCACACTACCTGATATTCGGCTGTGCCATCTGATACAGAGCATATACGCAGTTTATCGGCATTAGGGTGCTGTTCTGCATTAATCACTTCACCTACCACAACACCGCTAAAGTCACCGGCAGCAGCTTCTACATCATCCACTTCTAAACCGGCAAGGGTAATTTGGGCAACTAACTCATCGCTAGAAATAGCAGGATTGACCCACTCGCGTAACCACTTTTCACTGAATTTCATTTTACTTACCTAAATTCTTTTTCATTTGGGGTCTGACCCAAAAGTGTCAGATTGCTTCACCATGTAGCTTAGTGCTTAGCCAAACTGCGACAAGAACCGCAGGTCATTTTCAAAGAACAAGCGCAAATCTTTTACGCCATAACGCAACATGGCCAAGCGCTCGACACCAAAACCAAAGGCAAAGCCTGTGTATTTTTCAGGATCGACACCCGAAGAGGTTAATACATTGGGGTGCACCATGCCGCAACCTAGGATTTCCATCCACTTTTGCTCGCCATTGGCACCGGTATAACCTATATCCACTTCAATCGATGGCTCTGTAAAGGGGAAATAGGATGGGCGGTAACGCACCTGCAAGTTCTGTTCAAAGAACACATTCAAGAAATTATGCAAAATGCCTTTCAGATCAGCAAAACTGATATTGTCATCAACCAACAAACCCTCTACCTGATGGAACATGGGAGAGTGAGTCTGGTCCCAATCACAACGATAGACTCGGCCCGGGCAAATAACCCGAATCGGAGGCTGTTGCTTCTCCATGGTGCGCACCTGCACGGGTGATGTGTGCGTGCGCAGCAAGGTACCATCACCAAAAAAGAAGGTATCATGCATAGAGCGTGCGGGATGATGGGAGGGAATATTCAAAGCTTCGAAGTTATGATAATCATCTTCGATCTCTGGCCCCTTAGCAACGGAGAAACCAATTTGAGCAAAGAAGTTCTCAATACGTTCCATAGTCATGGTTACAGGGTGTAGACCACCATTGACTTGGCCACGGCCAGGCAGGCTGACATCAATGCTTTCGCTGGCTAACTTTGCGCGCAAGGCTTCAGAAGCCATGATAGTGCGCTGGGTGTTGATAGCTTCCTGCACCTGCTGCTTGGCTTCGTTAATCTTGGCACCGGCTGCAGGACGTTCTTCAGCCGACAGTTGCCCTAGGCTTTTTAGCTGCGCAGTTAACACACCTTTTTTGCCCAAATACTGTACCCGAATCTGGTCTAGGGCAGTCTCGTCTTGAGCTGCAGCGACGGCTTCTAAGCCTTCATTTACCAGTTGGCTCAGGTTTTCCATAGTTCTCTCCGCTTGATTGTGGCCAAGCTATCCCTGCTCGCACCTTAATATTCTTTAAGCGCTTTGCTTAATTAGCTATGTTGTTTTCAGACTAGGCAAAAATGTGCTCAAAAAACGCACTTACTGATAGCAAGTAACTGGCTGTTCACTTTTTCAACAACGCACGAAAGCAAAATAACTCTTATGCTTCTTTAAATAAAAACAGGGGTTGAGTTTGCACTCGCCCCCTGTCTTGTCATTTCCCGTTAAGGGAAATCTACCCGATCTTAGAGCCCTAAAGCTCCTAGGAAAAACTTAGGCTAGTGCTGCCTTGGCTTTTTCTACGATCGCGCTAAATACCGCTTTATCGTGAATGGCCAGGTCGGCCAACACTTTACGGTCAATCTCGATGGAAGATTTCTTTAGACCAGCAATCAAACGACTGTAAGACATACCGTTCAAACGCGCACCGGCGTTGATACGGGCAATCCACAGAGCACGGAACTGACGCTTACGCTGACGACGGTCACGGTAGGCGTACTGGCCGGCTTTGATTACGGCTTGCTTAGCAACACGAAATACTCGGCTGCGAGCGCCGTAGTAACCTTTTGCTTGCTTTAAAATCTTCTTATGACGACGGTGTGCTTGTACACCACGTTTTACGCGAGGCATGATTCTTTCTCCTTACCAATGACTATTAGATGTACGGCAGCATACGCTTAACTAGTGGCTTATCTGCAGCACAAATCTGCAGCGTCCCACGTAGATGGCGCTTACGCTTGGTAGATTTTTTAGTCAAAATATGACTGGTAAAGGACTGCTTGTGCTTAAAGCCATTAGCAGTTTTCTTGAATCGTTTTGCAGCACCGCTGCAAGATTTCATCTTAGGCATTTCACTTACTCCACGCATTCATTAGTTTGTTAATGAAGGCTCGCCACAGGACCTAAACCCCTTAGCGGTCTCCATAAAGTAATTGCGAGCAATTACTTTTTCTTTTTCGGTGCAAGCACCATGGTCAATTGACGGCCTTCCATCTTTGGAAATTGTTCAACGGTAGCGTATTCAATCAGGTCATTTTCGACCCGCTTCAACAACTCCATGCCCAATTCCTGGTGAGCCATTTCTCGACCACGGTAGCGCAAGGTCACTTTGGCCTTGTCACCGGCTTCTAGGAAACGTATCAGGTTGCGTAGTTTTACCTGATAATCCCCTATATCAGTTCCTGGACGGAACTTGATTTCTTTCACTTGGATCTGTTTTTGCTTCTTCTTAGCTGCCGCTTTTTGCTTTTTCGCCTCAAATACGTGTTTGCCATAGTCCATCACTTTACAGACTACAGGCTCCGCATCGGCAGCAATTTGCACCAGATCCAGTTTTGCTTCCGCAGCAGCACTCAGCGCTTCTGGCAAGCTTACGATGCCCACTTGACTACCGTCGGCACCAATCAGTCGAACTTCGTTCGCCTCTATATGTTCATTTATGGCAGGGCGTGCAGCTCGACCCTTGTTGAATTCGCGTTTAATTGCGCTATCTCCACGTCTAGTTAGAGTGCAATGGCACTCAGCTTGTTAACCTTGAAAGCGACCTTTTTCAGCTACCGCATTTTGCAGTAGTTCGGCATAAGCTTCAAGGCTCATCGTTCCTAAATCTTCACCGCTGCGAGTACGCACGGCAACAGTACCTGATTCCACTTCTTTATCACCAACGACAAGTAAGTAAGGAACCTTCTGAATTGTATGCTCGCGAATTTTAAAGCCAACCTTTTCGTTTCTCAAGTCTGCAGCGACCCGGAACCCCATTTTCGTCAACTTTTCTTCAATTTCTTGGCAAAAAGGTGCCTGTTTGTCTGTAATATTCAAAATCACCGCTTGTTTTGGTGCCAACCACGGTGGCATGGCACCAGCAAAGTTTTCAATCAAAACACCCAAAAAGCGCTCAAAAGAACCCAAGGTAGCACGGTGTAACATCACGGGTGTTTCGCGTTCACCGGCTTCGTTAACAAACTGCGCATCCAAACGAGCTGGCATAGAAAAATCAACTTGCATGGTACCACACTGCCATACTCGACCCAGGCAATCCTTCAAAGAAAACTCGATTTTAGGACCGTAGAAAGCGCCCTCGCCAGGCAAAATATCAAATGCCAAATCTTTCGCATTCAGAGCTTGGGCCAAGGCGGCTTCAGCACGATCCCAAACTTCATCGGAGCCTACACGTTTTTCAGGGCGCGTTGACAACTTGAGAATAACATCTTCAAAACCAAAGTCGGCGTAAACTTTATACAGGAAGTCAATAAATTTGGCCACTTCATCCTGCATTTGAGCTTCTGAACAAAAAATATGGCCGTCATCTTGAGTAAAACTACGCACTCGCATAATGCCATGTAAAGTGCCCGACGGTTCATTACGGTGACAAGAGCCAAATTCCGCCATGCGCAAAGGCAGATCACGGTATGAGCGTAAACCTTGATTGAAAATCTGAATATGGCACGGGCAGTTCATGGGTTTCACCGCATAATCGCGGCTTTCCGATGAAGTGGTAAACATCATGTCCGAAAACTTATCCCAGTGACCAGAACGCTCCCACAAAGAGCGATCTACAACCTGTGGGGTCTTTACCTCAAGATAGCCATTGGCTTGCTGTACATCACGCATATAACGCTCAACAACCTGATACATGGTCCAGCCATTAGGGTGCCAAAAAACCATGCCTGGGGCTTCTTCTTGGGTGTGAAACAAATCCAGCTTCTTACCGATTTTGCGGTGGTCGCGCTTTTCCGCTTCTTCTAAACGATATAAGTAGGCTTTCAGGTCTTTCTTGTCAGCCCAAGCGGTACCATAAACGCGAGTCAACATTTCGTTATTGGAATCGCCACGCCAATAAGCACCAGCCACCTTCATCAACTTAAAGGACTTAATATGGCTCGTAGATGGTACGTGTGGACCACGACACAGATCGGTAAACTCACCCTGATTGTAGAAAGACAAGTCTTCATCACCAGGAATGGAATCAATAATTTCCACCTTGTAGCTTTCACCCAACTGTTCAAAATGGGCTGTAGCTTCGGCACGATTCATAATCGAACGGGTTACCTGCAGATCTTGCTTGACCAATTCTTTCATGCGCTTTTCAATAATCACCAAGTCTTCTGGTGTAAAGGCGCGCTCATAGGCAAAGTCATAGTAGAAACCATCTTCGATAACGGGGCCGATGGTTACCTGTGCGCCGGCAAAGGTATCTTGAACAGCTTGAGCCATCAAATGAGCACAGGAGTGACGAATCACTTCAAGACCAGCTTCGTCACGGCCAGTAACAATAGCTAACTGAGCATCCGCCGACATGACGTGGCTAGTATCAACCAACTCGCCATCAACCTTGCCGGCTAAGGCGGCTTTGGCCAAGCCAGGCCCTATATCAAATGCCACATCATGCACAGATACGGGGGCGTCAAAAGTACGCTGGCTACCGTCAGGAAGAGTAATTACAGGCATGCAATTTCCTTGCTCAGTGGTGACCCCTACCAAAGGCCACGTGGAATGAAGACAATTTTCACGGCAACATTTATAAAAGCCGCTAAAAATCTAATAAATTTGGTGGCGTATTCTACCTGTTATAAGCAACAATCACAACAAACTACCACTTTTCGAGCGATATTATCACTGCAGTTGCTGACCCAGCATTTGCGCCGTATGCCGGCCATGCTCTTGCGCTTCCCGCCTGACTTCTTGTGCATCTCGTGCCATAAGTGCAAAGTGTATGCGAGCATGCTGCTGGTCGATCGCCTCCATGCTGCCCGGCTGTTCCAGCATACCACTAGATAAGGCGGCGAATATGGTGTTAAACATCTTGTTATAAAGCAGCTGACTCAAAGACGCCACCAACAAGTTATGGCTGGCTTTCGCAATAAGCATATGGAAAGTTAGATCGGCTTTAGCGCGAGCCAAAAGTGGCACATCGACTGCCCGCTGCAACATGCGCTGGTATTCAGCATCAATCTCCATCAGCTCAGCATCACTCGCCCGCTCACAAGCGTGCCATGCCGCTTGGCCCTCCAATACCTGCCGCATCTCCAACACGGCCAACTGGGCTTTTGGGTCATGCATAGATAGCTGATTAATGGGCGGCAGAAAACCTTGCTCAAATAAATTAACAATGTAGGTGCCAGACCCATGGCGAGCTTTGATAAAACCTCGGCTTTGTAATAGGCTAATAGCCTCACGCAAGGTCGTGCGGGCCACACCCAATTCCGACATCAACCGCACCTGCGTCGGTATTTTGTCGCCTGGCACCCATTCACCTGACAAGATACGGCGCTCTAACTGCCTCGCCAACAACTTCACCTTACTCATTATCCATCAAACCCGCCAATCATTTTGGTCAGATGACTTTACTGTATTTCGTTGTATATAGCTAGCCAAGCGCCTTTTCGCACCGCATAATGAGTGCTAACAAGGAGTATCTCATGTCAGTGTCACCCTATTTACAAGCACCAGAACACCCTCCCAAACAACCGCGTGTTGCCTTATTCATCACCTGTTTGGTGGATGCCATGCGTCCCAGTGTTGCTTTTGCCACAATCAAACTGCTTGAGGCTGCAGGCTGTCAAGTCAGCGTGCCGGAATTACAGACCTGCTGTGGGCAGCCTGCCTACAACTCAGGCGCCAAATTAGACACCCAAAAAATAGCTCGACAAAATCTTAAAAAATTTGCCGATTATGATTTTGTGGTCGGACCATCAGGTTCTTGCATTGGGATGCTGCACCAATACCCAGATTTATTTGCACCAGGCAGCACTGACCACCAACAAGCAGAAAACTTGGCCCGCAAGGCATGGGAAGCCACCAGCTTCTTAACTGACGTGATGCAGTTTCAGATGCCCACCACGCAGCAATCTATCAAGGTCACTTACCACGACTCATGCGCCGGACTAAGAGAGCTGGGCGTGCAACAACAACCACGTCAGTTGCTCGCTCAGGTTGCAGGGCTGGAAATTAATGAAATGGCAGAAGCAGACACCTGCTGCGGCTTTGGTGGCACCTTTTGTATCAAGTTCCCTGACATTTCTAACCGCATGGTGAGTAACAAGGCTGAAAATGCTGAACAATCAGGTGCACAAATGTTGTTGGGTGGCGACTTGGGTTGTTTAATGAACATGGCAGGCAAACTGAAACGTCAAGAATCTACTTTGCAAACCCGACATGTGCTTGAATTGCTCGCCGACATGCTAGAGGAGCCCGCCATCGGTGAAGCCCCTGGAACCCCTTTACGCGCTCCTGATACCCAATTGGGCTACGAGGTATAACCCATGCAAATTAACAGCCCACAATTCAAGGACAACGCCCGCATAGCCCTAGCTGATGCCAACTTACAGAAAGCCTTAGGCAACCTTAAAGCAGGCTTTCCTGGCAAACGCGCTGCCGCCGTCAGCCGCTTACCAGAATTTGAACAACTTCGTGATCAAGCTCAAGACATCAAGAACCATGCTATCGAGAACCTAGACTTCTACCTCGAGACTTTTGAAAGTAAGGTGCAGGAAAATGGTGGTCATGTGCACTGGGCCAGCTCTAATGATGACGCCTGTCAAACCATTCTTGATATCTGCCGCAGCGTGGGCGCCCGCACCGTAACCAAAGGTAAGTCTATGGTTACAGAGGAGATCGGCCTTAACGAATTCCTCCAGCAACATAGTATAGAGCCTATTGAAACCGATCTCGGTGAGTATATCCTGCAGCTCCGCAACGACCATCCAAGCCACATTATTGCGCCCGCCATTCATCTTAATCTGCCCGATGTTAGTGAAGTGTTTGCTGAAAAGCATGGCACCCCTCGCAAAGATGACCCAGAAGCCTTAATGCAAGAAGCCAGGGATGTCCTGCGCGATCACTTTGTGGCTGCGGACGTCGGCATTACTGGGGCCAACTTCTATGTACCCGAAACGGGTAGCACCATTATTGTCACTAACGAAGGTAATGGTGACTTAACGCAAACCCTACCCAAGGTTCATATTGTTGTCACTAGCATCGAAAAGTGCGCCCCCACTCTCGAAGATCTAAGTCTATTTTTACGCCTGCTTGCTCGCTCAGCCACCGGTCAAGAGTGCACCGTTTACAACACCCTTTCCAGCGGCCCGCGTCAACCTGGCGATCAAGACGGCCCTGAACAATTTCACGTAGTATTGGTGGATAACGGCCGCTCCGACATGGTCGGTGATGACCTGCAAGACATGTTGCGCTGCATCCGCTGTTCCGCATGCATGAACCACTGCCCCGTGTATAGCCAGATCGGCGGCCATGCCTATGGCTGGGTCTACCCTGGACCAATGGGCTCAGTACTGACCCCCAAAATGATTGGTATCCATGACGCTGGCCACCTCCCTAACGCCTCTACCTTCTGTGGAAAATGCGAATCTGTTTGCCCGGTACGTATTCCTTTACCAAAATTAATGCGCCACTGGCGAGAAACCCAGCACCAACAACAGACTAGCCCAGCCACAGGCCGCATAGCTATTGCCGGCTGGGCATGGCTAGCCCGACACCCTCGCTTATACCATTGGGGCAGCAGTATTGCCGTTAAAGCCATGCACCTGCTAGGTCACAAAAAGGGCCGCCTAAGCAGCCTTCCCATTGGCCGCGGCTGGACTCTTTGGCGGGACCTTCCTGCTCCTCAGAGCGCCAGTTTTCAACAGCAATGGGCAAACAAAAAGCACAAGTCAAAAGGAACTCCGTCATGAGCCTTGCCAGACACCAAATTCTTAGCCGCATTCGCAAGGGCTTGGGGCGTGGCGCCCTGCCTGAAGAAAAGCAACAGCAACTTCATGCCGCCATGGCACAACCGCAACGCAACCTAGTACCCCAAAGAGCGCAGGCTCAAGGGCAGGCAGCTATCGATATGTTTGTGGACATGGCCACGGAAGCCGTGTCAGAAATCATCCATATCAATCAAGTCGAGCAGATACCAGCGCATATTGACAACCTTATGGGCAATGATAGCCGCCCACTGCTATTATCCCAAGAACCTGAATTAACCAGCCTCGACTGGGACGGTGCCAATGTCAGTACCACCGCTAGATTGGCACAAAAAGGGGATCTGATTAGCCTTACTACCTGTATCGCCGGAGTTGCTGAGACAGGGACTCTGGTACTAAAATCCAACCCAAAATCCCCCACCACACTTAATCTGCTACCTGATATTCACTGCGTACTGTTGCGCAAAGAGCAGATTATTGGTGGCTATGAAGATGCTTGGGACTTGGTGCGTCAGGAAAAACTGCCCCGCACAGTTAACTTTATCACTGGCCCCTCTCGTAGTGCCGATATTGAACAGAAACTGCAGATGGGTGCCCATGGCCCTAAGCGGCTGGTGATCTTTCTTTTGTAAAAACGAACCAAAGCCACTGACAAGTACCATCCATAAACAGGTATCAATATTACGGTATAGATACCTGATGCAGCTTCATGTCACTCAAACAAACCCAACTGTTGACCAGCCAGGCGTTCAAAGCTATCCCCCAGCAAGTTAAGGATGCCATCTACCACGGGCATTAGTTGACGCTCAACATAATGTTCGTAATCCAAAGGTAAAGGCGGCATATCGACAGACTGGGGGCCACTCTTGGTGATCACATATTCTATCCAGCCACCATTTTTATAGCGTGAATCTTGGCCCTGCAGAACCAACCATTGTTCTGTCTTATTGGCGGCCTGCACATGGGGAGGAATATTTTTTCGGTATTCAAGCAAAGGGCGCCTGATGCGTTTACGATAGACCAGCTTATCATCCATTACGCCGGCATAAATATCCGCCATTACACCAGTAATCAGATCTTCATAAGGCTCATTAGCAAAGACTTTATCGTACAGGCGTTGTTGCAGCTCACGCGCCATCAGGGTCCAGTCTGTACGCACGTTTTCCAGTCCTTTAAACAGTGTCTTTAAGGAGCCATCAGCCTGCACTATCTGGCCTGCATAACGCTTTTTGCTACCGACCTCCAGCCCCCTAATAGTCGGCATAACGAAGCGTTTGAACAGGGTTTCAAATTCTATTTCCAGATAACTGGTAAGCTGATATTCGCTTTGCAAATGCGCTTGCCACCAGCCATTTAAGTCAGCTGCCAACGCCTGCCCTGTGCTTTGCGCTACTTCTGTAGCGATGGTTTTATCGCCCAGCCAAACAAATACCGAATCCGTATCACCGTAGATGACTTTATAACCTTGTGCTTCAATCAAGACTTTGGTTTGCTTAAGAATGGCATGCCCACGCTGGGTGATGGAGGAAGCCAAGCGCTGGTCGTAGAAACGGCACTGATTCGAACCCAAGACTCCATAACAAGCATTCATGACAATCTTAATGGAAGTCGATAGGGGCGTATTTTGAGCGGCCTTAGCCTTATCTCGGGCTTGCCATAAGGTGGCAATTATTGTGGGCAGGATGGCATCGTGACGGCTAAAGCTGGCACCCTTAAAGCCGGCCACCGCATCCTGCTGATCGGCACCAGTAATCAGCCCCAGCGGGTCAATCATGAAACTGCGAATAATACTTGGGTACAAGCTCTTAAAATCCAGTATCAACACATTGCTATACAGGCCCGGTACCGAGTCCATAACAAAGCCACCAGGGCTATCCCCCGCCACACCCGAAGCAAATGCTGGCGCCACCCAACCGGCCCGATGCAGGCGCGGTAAATACAAGTGATCAAACGCCTGAGCTGAGCCACCAATACGATCCATTGGCAGACCAGTCAGTTGGCTGCGGGCTAGGACAAAATCAAGCAACCCCGCCTTGGCAAAAATATCCCATACCAGGCGACAGTCCTCAAGATTATAAGACACCAGATGGTGCGGCTCCTGAGCATATAAACGCTGAATTTCCGCCCCGCGCTCATGAGGTTTGGTGATTTCCTTCCCTCTGCCGAGCAATTTTTGGGCGACATATTCCAAGGCAAAGGATTCAAATTGCCAAGTCGCCGCTCGCATTACTTCAATGCCATCCAAGGCCACGCGCCCAGGCATAAACAGGCGTGCTGGCCGCCCCCCATGACCGGCGCGCCAGTGTATTTCCTCGCCACCTCGACCCAAACGCAAACGCACCCCCAGCTCCTTAGCACGTTGACACAGGATCCTAAAATCAAACTGCACCAGACTCCACCCCATAAACACATCCGGGTCGTAACTCTCCAACCAATGCACAAACTGGCGCAACATCTGCCGCTCATTGGGCATCACCTCGGTATACTCGGGCAAGTCGACTGGCAAGCTATCCGATGGCCAATGCAGCCAAACCTTTCGGACATCACCCCCTGCCTCCTTAGCAAACAGCGCTATGCTATGAATGGTTTGACCATTCATGGTAGTTTCTATATCCAGAGATACACAGCGTAAATTAGGGGTAAATTGACTGGGTTTAATACGAGCATTAGTGACCAGACCAAAAGCGCCATTTATCTGCGCCTTGGGAGGGCGGTCCAGCTGCACGGCACCAGTAACAAAGCGCTCCATCAAAAAACGTTCATGGGGACGAATATCAGCTTCCATCAGCTCCACACCCTGTGTCTGCAGATACGGACGTAATTGGCGCCAAATGGCTTCGCTTGATACATATAAAGCCAAGGCAGGGTGGCCCGAAAAGCATTTTAATGCCACCGGCTTAAGTTGCCACTGCTGATCCGCATAGGCCGTCTTTTGTAGGGCACTTAGGGCAAGTTGCTGCTGCTGACTATCAATAAAGCAAACCCGTTGTTGCGAGTTTTGTTGTACACAAACAGCACCCTGATCTGTGGCCAGCCAATAATCCAGTTGCAACCCTTCGAGTGAGTCTTGGTGATGGCGGGTCAGCAGAAAGCCGTGCATAGCTAGCTGTGAGACTGAAAGGGCTGAATCACTTCCATATGGGGAAAGTGCTGCATCAGCGTAGCGCTATCGGCAGCCTGGAACAGCAGCTTTAAATTAGGACCGGCATCCATGGTCAAATACACTTCAACACCTTGTTCTCGCAGTTGCCAAACCTTTTGCATTGCAGCTACGGACTCAGCCTGCCAGTACACCAGTGGCGGCCAAGCCGCAATCATCGTGGCATGCATACTCATGGCATTATGTTCAGCAGTTTGCCCCAGTAAACTAAAATCAGCATCCACTATAGCCTGCTCAATAACAGTAAGGTCTTGGTTAGCTTGTGTGGGCCATTGCTGATATAAAGCCGAGGTTTGCAACGTTCGCTGCATGCCCGTTCGAGAAGAAACCGCTTTACTAGCGCCACTGATTGTTAAAATCCCAACACGCAATTGCGGCCAACGCTGGGGCAATGGGTAAGCCACACTATCATGGCCATTAGCGGCTTCACCGGCTTGCCATTTAACAAAACCATGCCATAAGGAGCGGCTAGCACTGCCACTACCTATACGTGCCAAGGTAGATAAGGAGGTGTAATCCAAGTGCCACCCACATAAATCATTACAAGCCAAAGCCATGGCACCAAATCCACTAGCTGAAGAGGCCAAACCAGCCGCCGTAGGCACGCTATTGCGGGTATCAATACACAGGTGTACGTCAGCAGGCAAAAACAAATCTAGCCAAGCTGTAAGCTTGGCAACAAAGGCTGAGGCCGATGCTTGCTGCTCACCATTAAGATAGACTTCATGCTTAGGCCCATCGATCACCTGCAACTGAGTCTGTGTACCATGATCGTCCAAGGACACAGATAAAGAACCAGTAATGGGCAAATTATAGTCAC
>JAAERS010000209.1 GCA_024230095.1 Gammaproteobacteria bacterium
TCTTTTACGTCTTTATTCAATTGTGATTTCATTACATCAGCATAATGATTTAGGTTTGAATCTAATGTTTTGACCATTTCTGATGTCGCCCCTTTTTGTGGGCCAAACACGAAAGATGCACCTTTAGGGCCACATAATGGGTTATCGACATCGCACGCAACTTCAAGCGTAATATCATCAAGACGAGGATCTTTATTTGAAGTATCGATCGTTGCAAGGTGTGCTAATGAACCGCCACCAAAAGCAAGATCATTACCGTCTTTATCCAGAAGTTTGATCCCAAGTGCCTGAGCCATGCCAATGCCGCCATCATTAGTCGCACTGCCACCGATACCTACAATGATATGTTTTACGCCTTTATCGAGAGCCGCTTTAATTAACTCGCCAGTACCATAGGTTGTGGTGTGTAAAGGATTACGTAAACTTGGCTCAATAAGGTGTAAGCCTGATGCTGCAGCCATTTCTATAATTGCGGTTTGGCCATCGCCAAGTAATCCGTAGAACCCTGTTACTTTCTCACCAAGAGGTGCTGTAACCGTATGTTCAATGATAGATCCACCAGTCGCGTCAA
>JAAERS010000210.1 GCA_024230095.1 Gammaproteobacteria bacterium
CGGGCAGCGCAATGACAACAATATCCAACTCATAAAGCGCCATCAGTTTGGTGCTGATGTGGTGCTGGAAACTGGCTTGGTGTTCAGCTTTTCTGATGCCGCCAATGGTGAGTTGCCAGGTGTTGTCAAAAGTATCAATGGCGATGATGTGGAAGTGGACTTTAATCACCCTCTAGCCGGCATGTCACTAGAATTTGAGGTTGAAATCGTGGCTATTGCGGAGGCTTCAAGTTAAGGCTGCCAGTCCGTGACCGTCAAGGTGGAAGCTTTTTTACCTACTACCGAGTGAGCAATAAGGCAGATTCACCGAATTATTCTATACTGATAGACAGCATTAGCAAAAGGAGTTGCCATGCTGTCTTGTCATTCAATTTATTACCTTAAGCCCGTATGGCTGTTTCCCGCTAGCCGAGGTTGCCATGGTTGGAGCCTAGTAGAAGTGCTCGCCGTGCTGTCTTTGTTACTATTAACAGGCCATATTTTGTTACCCAATTGGGCACAAGGTCTATCCCAATCTCACTTTCAGCAGCAACATCAAGCTTTTCTTCTGCATCTTCGACAGGCTCGAGCTTCGGCTCAAAATCTTCAACAGCCGGTAGCTTTGTGTGGTTGGGATGCTCACTCTGCGTGTGTCTCAGGTTGGCCCCATCATATCGTTAGTTTTGTTGATTCTAACCGCGATGGGCAATGGCAGGAATCAGAACAGCTATTGCATCGCCAGAAATTGTCTCAAGCCCTATCGATCAATTTTAACCGTGGTGCCTATGTGTTGTTTTCTGCCCTAGGCGCTAGTGGGCAATCTGGTACCTGGGAGTTGTGTTGGTCAGACCTAGAGGCCGGTCAAGTGGTGGTGCTGTCAACGTTGGGCAGCATGCGAGCGGCTCAATCTAGTTGCCTTAACTAGTGTTTGACATGACGCATTCGACACAAGGCTTTAGCCTTTTAGAAGTCAATATGGCGCTGCTGTTACTAGTAATGGGTTTGGGTGGTATCTTGGCCACTTATCAATCGTTGGCGATGCAGGTTCAATATACCAATCAGCAGCAACAGGCGCTCCTAGTGTTTGAGCAAATGTATCAAGTGTTGCCTCTTCATGCCGATCAGCTTCAATGGTTGCAAGCTCAGGGTGGCTCTAGCTCTTTCGTGCCTAACGGCCATGATTTCTGCCAGCAGGGAGGTGTTTGTGACTCATCAACTATGGTGGCAGTTTGGTGGCAGCACTGGCAACAATTGATAACTCAGCAATTACCGTCTGGTGAATTGTCGTTCACCTGTGATGCGGTTTGTAAACTCGGTAACAAACTGCATATTCAAATCCGTTGGCATGGTCCTCAGTCACGACGGATCAACTGTGATGTGTGGCATTGTATTACTATGGAATGGCCATTATGACGGCGTGCAATGTGTATAAAAAAAGCCCAGCTAGCGGTTATAGTTTGCTGGAAACATTACTGAGTTTGGCCTTGGCCAGTGTTTTGTTATTAGTGGGTAGTTTTCTGGTGCAAGCCGTCTCACAACGGGCTAGCTGGTGGATTACTTTAAGTGAAATGATTATGGTGAGACAGGCGGTCATGGAGTCGATTTCTTCATTAGGTAAGCAGGTTTGTCAGCCAGGATTGATGCTAGGTGGTGTTGATTCGTGGCGCTGGCATATGGATAAAAACGGGTCATGTCAGCCTTATGATATCCGCTTTAATGTGAATAAAATGCAACTACAGAAACGTCGTGCAGGTGGTCGTTATACGGGTTTTATTGATGCTGTTTCTAGCCCCAAAGTGACCTATGGTGTGGCGCACAATAATCACTGTAACCCGATACGTTGGTTGCCAAGTGTCAGTGAGCAAATCGCTTTGCACGTGGTGATTTTACGTTTGCAGTTTGCCGTCGGTATTCAAGCCCCTAGTCCCTTATACGACTTACCCTCAACTTGGTGGCAGGAGCAGCAGAGCGACAAATCGAAACCGTCTTGGCTTTGGCAGCCAACGGAAATGTTTATCCGTCTACCTTGTGTCGCAGCAGGGGTGGATTAGCATGCAGTCTGGTTATCAAAAAGGGCGTCTGAATCAAGCTGGTTGGGTGATGTTGACCAGTCTTATGTTGGTGTTATTGCTGGTTTGGCCGCTAATCATGTTGCAGCAACAAGTGCTGTTGCAGGTTGACTTACAAGCGCGACAGCAGGTGCGGTTACAGAATCAAATGCATAACCAGAATTTGCTTGGTGTAGTTGACGATTCAGCAGGTGCGAGCCATGCAGAGGGCCAATAAAAACGGTTATAGTTTGCTTGAAGTATTGTTAGTTATGGCAATGGTTGTGTCTTTAGTTGCCTTGGCACTGCCTAGCTGGCGTGAACAGCAATACACAGTCAGGCGGCCATTGGCATGGTTGCAGTTACAGCACATTGCCTTGGCGCAAAGCGAATATAAACAACAAACAGGCAATTTTGCGACCTCTCTGACTCAGCTAGGGGTGCCAACACAAGATGATGCCTATGGCTACTCATTACAGGTGGCCGAAGAGTCCCATACTATTCAAGCGAAAGTGCTATCGCCTGGCCCATCGCAAGGTGATAAGACATGCTGGCAGTTGGTTTGGAGTAGTATGGATGGCGCTTATTCACTAGATCAATTAGGTGGCCGATCAAATGGGTGCAGATGAGTATAGGTGGCTGATAAATGTTGGCGAAATAGGGTAAAATCATGCATACACAAATTTCGCTTTATGTTCTAGGTTTACTATGACTACCTCTGCTACTCAAGATGCCATTGTGGCGGCGCTTAAAACCCAACCTGCTATTGATGTGAATGCGGAAATTCAGCGCCGTATTGATTTTATTAAGACTTATTTAAAATTTACCGGCTTGCAAAAACTGGTGCTGGGCTTATCGGGTGGAGTGGATTCGACTACGGCAGGCAAGCTGGCCCAGTTGGCCTGTGATAAATTGAATGAGGAGCAGGCAGCGCAAGGCAAGCCAGAAACTTATGCGTTTATTGCCATGCGCCTGCCTTTTAAGGTGCAGGCTGATGAGGTGGACGCGCAAATAGCCGCGGACTTTATTCAACCTAGTCAACTGCTGACGGTCAATGTTGCTCCAGTGGTTGAGGGTATGGATGTAGCCTGTAGTGACTTTGTTGCAGCACACAATTTGGCTGCTCACAAAGTGGATTTCTCCCGTGGCAATAATAAAGCGCGGGCCCGCATGATGGCGCAATTTTATATTGCTAACCTGTGCGATGCTCTGGTTTTGGGTACCGATCATAGTGCCGAGGCCATTACCGGGTTCTTTACCAAGTTTGGCGACGGCGCTTGTGATCTTGCTCCCTTGTTTGGTTTGAATAAACGCCAGGTTAGAGCCCTAGCAGCTGCCCTAGGAGCGCCGCGACATCTTGTAACAAAAGTGCCGACAGCTGATTTGGAAGATGGTAACCCACAGCAGCCAGATGAAGAGTCTTTGGGTATTAGTTATGACCAGATAGATGATTTTCTGGAAGGCAAGCAGATTGATCAAGAAGTTGCTGCCAAATTACAACGCCGGTATCAAATTACGGAGCACAAGCGCCAAGGTCCAGTCACCATGTACTGTGACTGGTATACAAGCTAAGCCACCGATTTGGCTTAAATTAGTCGGACTCGTTGTCCTTAAATACACCAAAGGTCAGCTTATCGAACCAAGACTCTGGTTGTGATTCTGGGGTGTCATTGGGTTGTTCGGCCACACTGAAGTTCTCGTCCAGCACCCGTTGTGCATTGTTGGCGTTATCAATTAGGCCTAGTTCTGTGTAGGCAATGACCAAGATCTTTAAGGCTGGTTTGACAGAGGGAGTAAGCTGATAGTTTTCCAATATGTATTGGGCGCGATTGGCGGCCGCCAGCCAGGCTTCGCGTGACACATAATACTGGGCTACATGAATTTCATGCTCAGCCAATAGGTTGCGAAGGTAAATCATGCGAGCCTTGGCATCGGCAGCATACTGGCTTTGAGGGTACCGCTGGATCAAGGTATTGAAGTCGCTGAATGAATCCCGCATGGCGCCTGGATCTTTTTTTGCTTTGTCACTGGCCAGGTAGTTGTCTAAGGTGCCTTTATTTTCCTCAAAGGCAGTAAGGCCCTTCAAGTAGTAGGCGTAGTCGACGTGCTCGTGATCAGGATTTAAGCGAATAAAGCGTGTTGCTGCGGCTTTAGCGGCAATAGCTTGATTGCTGCGATAGTAGGCGTAAATCAATTCTAATTGTGCTTGAGCGGAGTAACGGCCGAAAGGGTAGCGGGCCTCTAAGGTTTCCAAATCGTCGATAGCGGGAATATAGTTGCCAGCAGCCACTTTATCCATGGCGTTTGTATAGAGTTCGCTCTCGGGTAGCACGGGTTCCACTTCAATCACTTTTTCATTATTCGAGCAGGCGCTAAGTGTGAATGCTAGGGCAAGGCCGATGGCGGTTTGGAGGTAGGTTTTTGCTGCACCCTGGGTCATGTTGATAAGCCTGTAGTTTGCTATGACGAAAAGTCTAATTATGAGGTTTTTTGGCGATCGATGAAAGCTTTTATGTTGCCGAAAGTTGTTGGCACTGAGCTGGCATAGGTGGGTATTTGTGCTGTCCTGGGTTATAATTTGCACCATATTTCTTAGGCGTTGATTCACATGCACGATATATTATCTCTCGAAGCAATCGTTAATGACCAGTGGTCAGGTATGCGATTAGACCAAATTGCTGCGCTAGCGTTCCCTGATTATTCGCGTTCTCGGTTAAAAACTTGGATACAGGAAGGGGATCTTACTGTAGACGGAAAAACATTGCGTCCCCGTGACAAGTTGTTTGGCGGGGAAAAGCTAGTGGTTGATACTAAAATTGAGCATCAGGAGCGTTGGCAGCCACAAGCTATAGATATGGATATTGTGTTTGAAGATGAACATATATTGGTTTTGAACAAGCCTGCTGGGTTGGTAGTGCACCCGGCTGCGGGTCATCAGGATGGCACCTTGCTGAATGCTTTGTTGCACCATGCTCCACAGCTTAACTCAGTGCCTAGGGCTGGTATTGTGCATCGTTTGGATAAGGACACTACTGGTTTGATGGTGGTAGCAAAAACAATTCCAGCACAAACCGAATTAGTAGCTCAATTACAAGAACGCACTATGGGCCGTGAATACGAAGCTGTAGCGCAAGGTGTGTTAACGGGCGGTGGTCTGGTCGAAGAGCCCATAGCACGCCATTCTCGCAACCGACAAAAGATGGCTGTAGCGCCATTGGGCAAGCCAGCTACCACGCACTATCGAGTTTTAAAGCGTTATCGTACGCACACTCATTTGCGCTTGAAATTAGAAACTGGTCGCACACACCAGATTCGAGTGCATATGGCACATATTGGCTACCCTTTGTTGGGTGACCCTTTGTATGGGGGACGTCAGCGCTTACCAAAAGGCTGCGATGAAGACTTTTTGGATTGTCTACGAGCCTTTCGGCGTCAGGCGCTGCATGCCAAGCGCTTAGAGTTGACCCATCCTCATAGCCAGCAGGATATGGAGTGGGAAGTGTCCTTGCCAGACGATATGCAAGAATTGCTGGTGGAGCTGGAA
>JAAERS010000211.1 GCA_024230095.1 Gammaproteobacteria bacterium
AATGGTGTTGGCGATCCCTACAGGATTCGAACCTGTGACCTTCGGCTTCGGAGGCCGACACTCTATCCAGCTGAGCTAAGGGACCTGTAAATGTTGTATAACTCTGGGAGTTTTTCCACGCAAGCCCTCAAAAAAATAATATAACACTATGAAAATAAACACTTTAGGAAACAGTAATACCCGTTTCGACCAAAAACTTAGTCATTTATGTATTGATGCATTTACGTTGGTATTTATTCAACACACTTACGCAAACAAATCATGTGCCAACTCCAATGCATCAACAAGTACATCTACTTCTTCAATCGTATTATAGAGGCCAAATGATGCACGACATGTAGCGGCGACCCCCAAATGATCCATCAAAGGTCCTGTGCAATGTTGCCCAGCTCGTACTGCGACGCCCTTTTTGTCTAAAATTGTGGAGATATCATGCGCGTGACCTGCTCCATCCAAGGTAAAGCTAAATATTGCAGCCTTATCTGGTGTAGAGCCCTGCAGTTGCAACCAGTTTAGTTCGTTTAACCTCTTTGCGGCATAATCACGCAAACTAGCTTCATGTGCCACAATGTTGTTCATGCCAATGCTCGTCAAATAATCTAGTGCAACTCCAAGACCAATCGTTGGGACTATTCCTGGTGTTCCCGCCTCAAACCTCATTGGCGGGTCATTATATATAACTCCCTCTTTAGACACTTCCTTGATCATATCGCCGCCTCCCATAAAGGGACGCATTTCCTGCATTCGTTCTTTTTTTACGTACAATGCACCCGACGATGACGGGCCATAAAGTTTGTGCCCTGTGATCACGAAAAAATCACATCCTAGGTCAGCAACGTTTACCGGCATATGAACCGCGCTCTGTGATCCATCGACCATTACTGGGACGCCTTTTTTATGAGCCCCCTGAGTAATTGTTTTAATATCGACAACTGTTCCAAGAACATTTGAGCAGTGGGTCACTGCGACAAGCCTCGTTTTGGGACTGATTGCATCAATTACGGCCTCGGGATCTAAGGCACCAGTGTTATCAACGTTGACCCATTTGATTACCACCCCCTGACGCTCGCGCAAGAAATGCCAAGGTACGATATTCGCATGATGTTCCATGACCGTAAGCACGATTTCATCACCAGCCTGAAGGCGTGGCATAGCCCAACCATAGGCCACTGTATTGATACCCTCCGTTGACCCTGAATTAAGAACAATTTCATCCTCGCTTGATGCCCCAATGAAGTGTGCTATTTTTCCCCGTACAGCCTCGTATTGATCCGTCGCCAAATTCGATAGATAATGTAAGCCTCTGTGAACATTCGAATATTCATGCGAATAGCATTGAGTGACGGCGTCAATCACTGCTTGGGGCTTTTGGGCGGAAGCACCGTTGTCGAGATAAACCAGCGGTTTCCCGTTAACTTCCCGAGACAGAATTGGGAAGTCAGAACGAATTTTGGTGATATCGAACATTTTTAGGCTAGTCCTACTGTGGTTACGCCAATAACGGAGAGAACGATCGACATCCCTATGACTAAGCCAAACAAGGTTAACATCAGCAGCATTACTGCTTTCCCAAGCGAGTCATATTGATGCGCAACGTTTAAAAAATTTACGACAATCCATGCCCCATAGAGCCCTGCTCCCAATACAAACAACTGGGCTATGCCAGGCAGGAATAACATCAGCATAAGAGAGGAAAACTGAACGAAGAGACGCATAAACTGAAGCCAACCCATCATCAGTAAAATATGATCGAAAGTGCCTTGGCCACCCATCACACGACCCAACCAATAAAACACAAAAGCAAATATAAAGACAACCAAGCCAAGTATCGTACCCACCATTACTGGCGAGCGCAGTAAAGGCAGCGTAAATTCTGGAGGCATTGGGAAAAGGGTTGTTGATAGAAAGTATAAAAGGGTATTGAGAATTACGCCCAAGGCAAGGATGGACCAGGCTGTATCGCGAGACACTGCCCTGTCAAGTAACACACTGGCAGCTTGT
>JAAERS010000212.1 GCA_024230095.1 Gammaproteobacteria bacterium
TCTAATAATGGCAAGCAGGCATTAGCCGCCATGGTGACAACATCTTCGTCTGCACCGGGCATACTCATGCATTCCTGACCAATGCCAACTGTATATTTAGCAGCGTCAGACCCATTGTTGTCAGCTAACTCCTGCAGATCCAGGCAGTAGTTTGCTGTATAAAAGCTGATGTCATCAATTCCGACAGACATAAAAATCTCAATTATTCCATATTTTTGCAATGGGCCACTGTTCAATAATCATCATATGCCGCCCTGCTGCCAAGGTATTATTATGGCGACACAGGCGGTAGCAACAGATCATCATTCAAGTGCAAATTCTCAACGTTCTGCACCGATAATAAGAACATGGCGGTAACAAATTCTAATTTCAAGGACTCGATGGCAGCAACCACGGCCTCGGTCGATTCCATAGCGGGTGCTAACAAGGGTTTTGCAACGCCGCCTAAACAGCCCCCGATTATAACACTCTTTATCAGGTCTAGCCCATTGCGCAAGCCACCACTAGCAATAAAATTTGCCTGTTCCATGTAGGGACGGGCCTGCTGCAATGCCATCGGCGTTGGGATACCCCAATCTTGCAAAGTAAAACCGAGTTGACTACTATCTTTACGGCGATGCTGCTCTATACGAGCCCAAGAGGTACCACCGCGTCCAGCTACATCAAACCATTTAATACCTTGCGAGAGGCCCAACTCGATATCAGGGACACTCAGGCCGGCCCCTACTTCTTTCAATACTACTGGGACATCCAGATACTTCTGTAAATCACCTATGCGTTGAATCAAACCAGA
>JAAERS010000213.1 GCA_024230095.1 Gammaproteobacteria bacterium
AAGTCCGTATAAGTACGGGCATATTCAACCTGGCCAGTTACTGTTGTTGTCATACTCATCACCTTATAAACTGGGCTTACATAAGCGCCCAAGCCATATCTTTAAATTACAATTAAGTCTGCCCGTAAACTGCCACTGCTCTTCAAGGCCTGCAAAATGGACACCAAAGAGCTTGGCGTAGCGCCCACAGCATTGACCGCGTCGACGATTTCCTGCAGCTGGATACCTGGCTGAAACAAGAACATATTGTTCTGTTGTTCGGCAATATTGACCCCAGCATTGGCTACGGGTGTTGTTTGACCCTCTGAAAAAGCCGCTGGCTGACTAACGGTATTATTGGCCTGCACAGTCACGGTGATGCCACCATGGGTCACTGCCGCGGCATCAACACGCACATTGCGGCTAATCACCACAGTGCCAGTACGCGAATTGACAACAATACGTGCTGGCGGTGCGGCGGGTTCCACTTCCAGATTTTCTATCATGGACATGAAAACCACACGCTGATTGATATCCGATGGTGCCAATATACGAGTTGATACGGCATCCAAAGCTTCGGCCGTGCCCAGGCCAAAGGTGTCATTGACGACAGTGGCAAGGCGACGATTAGTGGTAAAGTCCGCGTTACGCAGATTCATAACTAGGTATTCGCTGGTAGAGAATGGGGTTGCCACCATTTTTTCAACCGTGGCGCCTGATGGTACACGCCCGACTGTAGGTACATTAACGACTGCACTTGAACCTTCTGCTTCCGCCGAGGCCCCATTGACAGCTAAAGCGCCTTGAGCAATGGCATAAACATCACCATCCACGCCCAACATACGAGACATCAACAGGGTTCCCCCACGTAAGCTTGTGGCAGCACCAATAGTCGACACAGTGACGTCCATGCGCTGACCAGGTTTAGCGAAAGCCGAAAGGTCAGCGGTCAGCATGACGGCAGCCACGTTTTTTAGTTCTAATGCATTACGAGAGGATGTGCCATCATAGTTGGAAAGCATATCGCTCAAATTAACGCCAAAGCGCGCTAACATGGAGGTCATACTTTGACTGGTAAAGGAGATTTTGCCATCACCGGTGCCGTTGAGGCCCACGACCAAACCATACCCGATCAACTGGTTATCACGCACGCCTGCTACTTCGGCCAGGTCTTTAACCCGGTCTGCTTGGGCAGTAATTGCCAGCAAGCAAAGTAACATGAGCGTTATGCGAAATATGTTCATAAAATATCCTCCAATTCAACAATAAGTATGCATGGAGTATGCCAACTATGTTAAAACCTAATTGAATAAGGATAACTATATGATTTATATCGATTTATATCGTGTCAAAAAAACAACAAATTAATACCGAAAGCCATGCGGCAATAATTTGCCACATGGCAATTTGGGTGGCAAAGTTAGCCAATGACAAGCTTATTGACCTAGTAAGGCAAAAAGCTCAAGCCTGATTTATGAAGCCACAACAAAAGGAGCCCAACGGCCCCTTATGCAACATGGCTCTGCCATGTAGCGGCCGCTTTGGCCGCCTCGTCGGCTGCCATTGTTTTTCAGATGAGACCATAAGCCGGTGAAGTTCGAATTCGGCCAATCTGCTAGGAAAGCTCCAAAGGAACCATATTCAGTGCGTATGTCCAAAATATACAGAGCGTCGGCGCACACACTCGCGATCTTGGTGGCATGGCGAACGATGTCAGTATTGCTTGTGAATTTCTCAATATCCTCATCAGATAGCATGGCTCATTGAGTGACATTGAAGTCATTAAACGCTTTTATAACGCCCGGCCATTTTGCGGTGACAACACGCCAAACAAAACCAGCACGAAAAACACAGGCGGTCATTTTTGCTTGCACATCGGAATCACTGAGGACGTGTAAATCTACCGACGCCTCCATCGAAGCGAGCAGGTCTTGTAACGCCTTGATCCCACCTTTGCGCGGAGCAGCTCGTTCATAAATTTTGTCAAAATGCAGCATGGGTTAGGATTCCTAAAATACAGTGCGAAATATAGCCTAATTCCGCTTATGTAACCTTTACTTCTCATGACTACAATGATAAGTTCACGTTACATAGCTGAACGAGAGAAAATCATGAGCGATCTAATACCCATTTTAGGAATCCTGACAGGGATCGTTGTTCCCCTGGCTGCATTTTGCTTGGTATATGCCGAGGG
>JAAERS010000214.1 GCA_024230095.1 Gammaproteobacteria bacterium
AACCAAGCTGGTTACTGTGCTCTTGGCGTTGGAGCCCGTTATGGCGACCACTGGCGCTTTAGCTGCCACCGAGAAGAGGTCAATCTCACTAGCAACAGGCACACCATTGGCCACTGCCGCCTGCACAGCAGGTTCGCTAAAGGCAACACCTGGGCTCAATACAATTCTTGCAGCAGCGGCACAAAGCTCAGTGTCAAAAGGACCAAGCTGAATCGGCATTGCTGGCCACTGCTCACGCAGCAGTGATAAATAGGGCGGAGCGGCCCGACTGTCTGCCACCACCACTCGCTGGCCCTGATGAGCCAGATAATTGGCGCAGGCAAAACCAGTTTTGCCCAACCCTATCACTAGGGTATATCGATCGCTGCCAATTATTTTCATAAGCTTTAATAATTCCTATTAACGCAGTTTTAAGGTCGCTAAACCGATCAATACCAAAATAACGGTGATGATCCAAAAGCGCACGATAATGCGCGGCTCTGGACATCCCGATAGTTCAAAATGATGATGCAAGGGCGCCATACGGAAAATTCGCTTACCAGTGAGCTTGAATGACGCCACCTGCAAAATAACCGATAAGGTTTCCACCACGAAAATGCCACCCATAACCAGCAGCACCAGTTCTTGGCGCACAATCACCGCAACCACACCCAATGCGGCACCAAGCGACAGGGCACCCACATCACCCATAAACACCTGTGCTGGATAGGTGTTAAACCACAAAAAGCCCATCCCCGCTCCCACCATAGAAGCACAGAATACGGCCAGCTCCCCAGAGCCACTAATGTAAGGGATATGAAGGTATTCTGAGAACACAGCATGACCAGACAAATAAGCAAACACGGCGAGCGCTGCTGCCACTAGAACCGTTGGCAAAATAGCGAGACCGTCAAGTCCATCAGTCAGGTTTACGGCATTGGATGTACCGACGATGACGAAGTAAGTGAATATGATATAAAACATACCCAAGTGGATACTAACGTCCTTGAAAAAAGGCACGATCAGTTCGATTTCTTGTGCGTCTTGGGCCGTGTAAAAAAGAAAAATAGCCGCCCCTAACCCACCAACGGACTGCCAAAAATACTTCCACCTTGCAATCAGACCGCGGGAATTGTTCTCAATAACTTTACGGTAGTCATCAACCCAACCTACGGCGCCAAAAATGGCTGTAACCACGATAGTGACCCAAATATAACGATTCCCAAGGTCACCCCATAACAGAGCACTAACCATGATAGCCACCAAAATCAAAGCGCCCCCCATAGTCGGCGTGCCAGCCTTCACCAAGTGACTTTGCGGACCATCTTCACGTATAGCTTGGCCAATTTGTTTGATTTTTAGGTGATTAATCATGTAGGGGCCAATGGCCATGGCAATAAACAAGGCCGTTAGCACCCCCATAATGGTGCGCATCGTAAGGTACTGAAAGACACCAAAAGCACTATAATATTGTGACAAATATTCTGCTAACCATAACAGCATAGGTTATCGATCCTGTTGTAATAATAGTTCGACTACGCGCTCCATGCGGCTTGAGCGAGAACCCTTGACCAAACAACTCAAGTGCTGCTTCGGCAGGGACTGCAAGTAAGGGCTCACAGCTTCTTGTGACGCCACAGCTATAGGGTGCTGACCACCATCTTGGGCAAACTGACTGACCGCGGCAGCAACCCTCGGGCCAACACCGATAAAATAATCTATACCAGCCTTGGCAGCATAACGACCAAGGCCTTCATGCAGACTACGGGAGGCATCACCAAGTTCCCGCAAATCTCCCAAAATTAAACAACGGTTGCCATTTTGTTGCGCCAGAACGTCAATAGCCGCTCGCACGGAAGCAGGGTTGGCATTGTAAGTATCATCAATCACCAACACATCTGCAGCTAATTGATGACGCACTAAACGCCCTCGATAGGCTTTACAAGTGGCCAACCCAGCACTAATTTGTGCAACTGACAAGCCTGCAGCGGCGGCGGCAGCAGCCGCAGCCAAAGCATTGGCAACATTGTGACGCCCAGTTAATGATAAGTGCACAGGGCTTCGTTGATCATCAATGCAAAGTACAAAACTGCTGTCCTCAGCACTCACCTGCAGTTGCTCTGTATGCACCCGAGCTTTATTGTCATCTATGCTAAATGACCATAGCGGACATTCACTTGCCAGTTGCTGCCAGTAGCTGTAATTAGGATCATCCATGTTCAGCACGGCCTGCCCACCTGTCGCCAATCCAGAAATAATCTCGCCTTTAGTTTTGACCACACCCCACTGATTGCCAAAGCCTGATAAATGAGCCTCTTGAGCATTATTCAAAATGGCGATTTCTGGCAGCACAATACGACAGGTATAGGCAATTTCACCAGCATGATTGGCGCCCAGCTCAATCACTCGGTAATCCACACCTTGGTTGGACATATGCCAAATAGTCAGGGGCACGCCAATATCATTATTGAGATTGCCTTGAGTTACTTCAGTTTTGCCAGCTTGACTAAATATCTGAGCTAACATTTCTTTTACTGTGGTCTTACCACTACTGCCGGTAACCGCTACCCACATACCTGACATTTGCTGGCGCCGCAAACGAGCCAAAGCCGCTAAGGCAATGCGCGTATCCTGAACCAGTATCTGCGGCAAAGCAGTATCAATTTCAGTACTTACTAGTGCTGCCACCGCACCTTTTTGTTGTGCTTGAGCGATAAACTCATGACCGTCAAAATTAGGCCCTACCAAGGCCACAAACAAATCCCCGCTCTGGAGTGTGCGCGTATCTATAGAAATATTTGTGAAGCCCGCTTCTGCCGTAACCTTGCGAGCCTGTAAATCAGCACTAATTTGACTCAACATCATTCTCATTGGGCCAACTCCTGCAGCACTCTAGCCACCTCTTCACGATCACTAAAGTGCAACCGCTGGCCAGCTATTTCTTGATAATCTTCATGGCCCTTACCGGCAATCAACACTATATCGCCAGTCTGAGCAGAACCTAGGCTGTGCTCGATAGCCAGTTTTCGATTACTAACCACCTGGGCCTGCTCTGGTCGGCGAAAACCAGCCTTTATGTGCTCAATGATGATGGCGTTATCTTCATAGCGGGGATTGTCATCTGTCACCACTACATGATCAGCGTAACCCTCGGCAATCTCGGCCATCAACGGACGCTTACCCTGATCCCGATCGCCACCACAACCAAATACACACCATAAATTTCCGCTTTGTAAGTGTTGGCGTGTGGCCTGCAACGCAGCACGCAAAGCGTCTGGAGTATGCGCATAATCCACAATAACAATCACACCATTAGTAGCCGTGTACTTTTCCATGCGACCAGCTACTGGCTGCAATTTGTTAAGACTCTGCTCTATATCAAGTAATCCACAGTCTGCCGCAAGCAAGACACCAACTGTTGCCAGTAAATTGCTTAAATTGAATTCGCCGTACAAACCCACATCCAGATTCATACTTCCTAAGGGGGTTTCGATTTCGGCGCCAATACCATGCGGGCTATACACCGCTGACTTAACCCTAATCATTACTGACTCATCATCTGTCAACGTACTATAGGTCCATTGCTGGACTTCAGGGGCTATCTGAGTGCGTAAAGATTGGCCAAATTGATCGTCAACATTAAGTACCACGTGCTGTAGGTCAGGCCACATAAATAATCGGCTTTTCGCAGCCGCATACGCTTCCATAGAACCATGATAATCGAGGTGATCTCGACTTAGATTGGACAACACAGCAATATCAAAATTACAGCCTGTAACTCGATCCTGGTCTAGGCCGTGGGATGAAACTTCCATAACACACGCTGCCGCACCTTGTGCGCGCATCTGTTCAAGCAGTACCTGTACAGTAACAGCGTCAGGGGTGGTATTAGGCCCTGCTTTAAGGGCAGCCAAGAAACCATTTCCTGTGGTACCAATAACACCACAAGGCTGCTGCAAGTTAGTATATGTTTGGGCCACATAGTGACTGATGCTGGTTTTGCCATTCGTGCCGGTTACACCCACCATCAGCATCTGAGAACTTGGGCTACTTAACAACGAGGCTGCTAACAAGCCCTGATTACTGATCAAATCAGGCACCGAAACAATTGGCACAGTGAAGTTGAATGCAGCCACTAGTTGCAACTGGGTTGCATCGACTGCCACCGCAGCAGCTTGTTTAGACTGCGCCTGTTCAATAAAACGGCGCAAGCGCTGCGGTTCCCCTACGCAAGCGATAAACAGGTTACCTGCCTCTACTTGCCGGCTATCAGATGTCACACCAGTCAACAGCACGTCAGCCATCACTGGGTCCCACCCCAGTGCTTGCCATATTGCTGTTAAACTAGTTGCTTTCACACCCAACCCCACTGTTATCCTTTATTGGGCGCCAGATTATCTGGTGCCACATTTAATAATCGTAAACTTTCTGCCATGATGCGGCTAAACACTGGTGCCGCCACTTCACCACCGTAATACTGCTCACCTTGTGGCTGGTCAACCACCACCACACAAACTAGGCGAGGGCGACTAGCCGGTGCCATACCAGCGAAGATTGCTGCGTAGGCATCATCTTCATAACCACCCGATTTACCCGGCTTGTGAACTGTGCCCGTCTTACCCGCTACGCGATAAGAGGGCACCTGCGCACGCGTGCCAGTACCACCAAGGTTGGTGACAGTTTCCATCATAGCCACTACTTGTTGTGCCTGTTGCTCTGGCATAATGCGCTCGGCTTCAGGAGCTGCATCCAACTTCAACAGCGATACCGGACGTTTTAAACCGTGGCTGGCCAAGACTGAATAGGCGGCGGCCAGTTGCATGGGAGTAACAGAGATGCCATAACCATAGGACATGGTCGCTAGATTAATGGGGTGCCATTTGGCATAGTTAGGTAATACCCCTACGCTTTCTCCTGGAAAACCGGTGCCGGTATGTTGCCCCAAACCGAAGCTATAAAAGGTATCGCGTATGCTCTGCTCTGGCATCGACATGGCTAGCTTAGTGATGCCCACATTGCTGGATTTGGTAATAATACCGGTCATATCCAACACCCCATAATTACGGTGATCGCGAATGCTCTTACCTTTTATCCGAAGAAAACCTGGACTGGTATCGATCTCACTATCAAGGGTGTATTGTCCGCTCATTAAGGCGGCCGAAATGGTCAACGGTTTAACCGTAGAACCGGGTTCAAAGACATCGGTCAATGCACGGTTGCGGAGACTGTCTAACTCCATGTTTTTACGATTGTTCGGGTTATAGGAAGGCTGATTCACCATGGCCAACACTTCGCCCGTGGTGACATCTAGAATAACGGCGGCGGCTGACTTCGCTTGGTGAGATTGAACAACCGCTTTTAACTCACGATAGGCCACGTACTGCATACGCAGGTCAATGCTCAACTGCAAGTTCTGCCCTGGTTGGGCCGCGCGTAAAACACGCAAATCTTCAACGATGCGACCTTCACGGTCCTTTTTCACCAACTTTTGACCGCTCTGAGCACGTAACCAATTTTCATAGGCTAATTCCATGCCCTCTTGGCCGCGATCATCCACGTTGTTAAAGCCAACTAGATGGGTGGCTACTTCGCCCGCGGGGTAATAACGATGAAACTCACGCTGCGCATAAACACCTTCAATATTCTCATCCAATACCGCTTGTGCCTGCTCCGGATTCAAGTGCCTGCGCAGGTACATAAATTCTTTTTTACTCATGCGCTGCAAACGCGCATTGAGATTGAGTAAATCGATGTCCAGTAAGTCACCGAGTTGTGCCGCTGCATCTGAACCCGGCAATAATTCTTGAGGGTGAGCCCATAGGCTCACTACAGGAGCACTTACTGCCAACGGCTTACCATGGCGATCAACAATCATGCCCCGGTTAGCGGCCAAGGCCACAGTGCGCTCCATCCGAGCATCACCCTGACGTTGCAGAAATCCTCGTTCAGTCAGATTTAAGTCGACCAGACGCCAGATCACCAGTCCTGTGGCAACAGCCAGCAAGAACCAGATGAATCGCATACGCCATGGGTACTCAATCTGATTCATTTTTGCCTCGCCATGATGACATGCTTGGCCTGCGGCACCTGCATCTGTAGTTGGTTGCTCACTAATGCTTCAACCCGACTGTAAGAACCCCAAGCACTCTGTTCTAACAACAACTGTCCCCATTCAACTTGCAGGGCGTCACGTTGCTGATGCAAGACATTGAGCTCATTGACCAATGCCCGTTTTTCAAAAGAGCTATAAATCACCAGTTGCGAGCTAACAATCACCAAAGCCAAAAACAAAATAGTTAGCAGCAATATGTAAGCCTGCACCTTGCGAGTGGCCTTCAGCAATAGACCATTAAGAGCAATGCTGATGTCTTTCACACAATTTTCTCCGCCACACGCATTACCGCACTGCGGGCCCGTGGGTTTAAATCAATTTCCTGCTTACTGGGCTTACGCGCCTTGCCGATCAAATTTAAACGTTTATTCAACATGTCTTCTGTAATAGGCAAACCGGGAGGTAAGTGAGTATCGCCTTTGGCATGCTTACGCATGAAGCGTTTTACGATACGGTCTTCTAAAGAATGAAAGCTAATTACCACCAAGCGTCCCCCCGGACGCAATACTTCCAATGCCTCCTCAAGACCATCTTCTAAATCAGCCAATTCTCGATTCACATGGATACGAATGCCCTGAAAGGCCCGTGTTGCCGGATTTTTGCCTTTTTCCCATTTTGGGTTAGCCGCCGCGATAATTTCAGCCAATTGTTTAGTGCGCGTAATAGGCTGTTTAGTGCGACTTTCAACAATAGCCCGAGCCATGCGTCGTGAAAAACGCTCTTCGCCGTAATGATACATTGCATCGGCAATCTCGTCGGCATCAGCCCGCGCTAACCATTGTGCTGCCGATTCCCCCTCATGGGGATTCATGCGCATGTCCAAGGGGCCGTCATACATGAAACTAAAGCCACGCTCTGGGTCATCCAACTGCGGCGAGGAAACACCCAAATCAAGTAAAACACCATCTACCTTGCCACTCCATTGACGCTGGTTAGCCACTTGCTGCATGTGGGCAAAAGATGTTTGTGTAATTTGTAACCGCGCATCGCTGGCTTGCATGGCTTGCGCCACGGCGATTGCTTCAGGATCCTTATCAAAAGCTTGTAGTTGCCCTTGCTCGGCCAAACCCTGCAAGATGAGGCTAGAGTGCCCTCCACGACCAAAAGTGCCGTCTATGTAGCAGCCTGACGTATCTTGCAACAACCACTCGACAGCTTCATCCAGTAGTACTGACTTATGCTTAAAGGTATCTGACGTAGTAGACACAGCGATTCAAGTCCCCGTTAAAGTAGGCGCCCTATAAAACTGGCAACTACTAAAGTGATAGTTCGTGGAGAGTATCTGGCAGTTCGCTGTTATGGCTAGCTATCTGAATATACTCATCACGGCGTGCGTTCCAAAGAGATTCACTCCACAGTTCAACTTTCTTACCTTGACCAAGCAATATGGCCTTTTTCTCCAGCTGGGCGTAATCACGTAATACAGCCGGCAGCAAAATACGTCCATTGCCATCCAACTCAACGTCCGTAGCATGACCTATTAGCAAGCGCTGAATGCGGCGCGCAGCAGGATTAAAACTGGGCAACTGACCCAGCTTGGTCTGAATAATCTCCCATTCTGGCAACGGGTAAATCATCAAACAATGTTCTTCAGTGTCGATGGTAATCACCAACTTACCTTCACTTGCTACAGCAAACATGTCACGAAAGCGCACTGGCATAGCCATACGTCCTTTCGCATCGATGTTGATTGTTGCTGCACCACGAAACATAAAACCCACCTTTTATGAGTATATTTGGGAAATAAACCCACTATTACCCACTTTTTTCCACACTCAAAGTTTAGGCAGATTTAGGCAACATTGCAAGTGCAAAAAAAAGCTCATGGACAAGTCAGTGAATAGCTAGCAAAAAGCATAGCAAGGTTAGCAGACAACAAACTGGCGCCCTGCCCAAAACCTAGGAAGCTTGGCGCCATTAAACACCCGCCCTGAGTACAGCAGAAACTGGGAAAACTTACTTAAGGAAACAGTTTAATATGACATCATACACTCTACTAGGCCACGCAAGCCGCTTACCCCTATAGAGAACTAAGACACCTGTACC
>JAAERS010000215.1 GCA_024230095.1 Gammaproteobacteria bacterium
AGCTTGGTCGGCAACCGTGATCCTTCCAGCACAGCGGCAGCAAGTGAACACGCACTAGCCGAGCTATTGAGTGTTGATGTTAAACTTGGCTATGGTACTCCAAACGTATCATATACAAACACTAGCTTCGACTGGACTCAACGCGACCCAGCCCAAGCCGGTACTTTGTTCGGTAACGACGTTGCACAGGGCGCAATGCTTTATAAGCTAAACTCTGTTTTGGCTATGCTAGTTGCATCTATGCAATCTGACGTTACATTTGACGGTACTGCTGGGACCGCTTCTTTGTCTTCGCTTAACAGCGCAGCTAGCAAGTTCGGTGATCGACAGAGCGCTATCGCTTGTTGGATCATGCACAGCAAGAGCATTAACGACATCTACGGTACAGCTTTAGCTAACAGCAACCGCTTGTTTGAGTTCGGCACTGTACAAGTAATTCAAGACGGCTTCGGTCGCCCATTGATTATGACCGACAGCGAAGCGCTACACTTTGATAACTCAGGTGTTGAGAACTACCACCAGCTCGGTCTAGTCTCAGGCGCGGCTACAGTGTCTACCACTTCAACGCCTCGCATCTTCACCGAGATGGACTTGAGCAAAGAGAACGCCAAAATGCTAATGAAGACCGAGGGCGACTTTGCCATCGGTGTCAAAGGCGTTAAGTGGAACACGGCTGTAACTAAGCCTAATGATGCGGCGATTGCCAACTCAGTTAACGTTCCACGTATCAGCGGCGTTGGTCTGAAAGACACTGCCGGCGTAATGGCTACAACTCTATAAGGAGTTATTAATGCCAAAGAAAAGCGCAGTGAAAATAACGGCTCAAACTGTAGTGTTAAGTTGTGTGAATAAAAAGCGCGGCGGCAGCTTCAGTATTACAGCCGGTGCCTTTTCTGGCGTTAAATTTGATTCTGATTACATCGTAAAAGGAATCAAGTATTACGAAGATAAGGCAGTGCAGGCAGGAGCGACAAGAGCCACATAGTGGTTCTATCGTTAAATGAGGCGGCTTCGGTCGCCTTTTTTTATGCTTATTTTTAGTGGTTGACATATCGAGTCGATAGGTTAAACATTAAACAATAGAACATAGGGGCGCATCATGCGATCAGGTTTTAAACGATACACGCCAGACGGACCAGGCATCATCCCAGCTCCGGAACTATTCCTACCGGACGACATTATTTACAACACAGTGGACCGCAAGGCATATCACTTAGACTTAGACGGCAACGTGGTTCGGTTCGATCACCGCATTAATGTTTTGACAGAAGATGAGGCGATAACAGTTGGCGCTGGCGGTGATTACGAAACGCTCACTATTCTATTCGATAAGCTATCAACAAAGATCCCAGAATATTCGGCAAGCGGTATCACCGTAGTGGCGACTTTGTTATCGGGCTATGTGATGAATGAGCAAGTGCTAGTACGTGGGCAGCACTTTGGATTCATAACACTTAGAAGCCAAGACGCTATAGTCACAATAGACGATTCAGCGCTAACTCAGAACTTCTCAACTACCGACTATGAGCTTGAGGCATATCCAGCTTTTGGCGTATCAATGGGCGGTGTGTTACCTAAGATTGATACGGTTTTCCAGTTCGGCGCAACTTCTCTAAACATCGGCAAGCATGGCGTTTTAAGTATTGGTGCAGGATCAACTGCCGATGTGCTACCGGGCGCTGGCTTCATCAATTCGCCACAGTATGGCTTTATAGCCATGAGGGGTGGAGCAATCAACGCAACCGATACAGTATGTAATGGCGCGTATGATTATGACTTAGCAGTCAA
>JAAERS010000216.1 GCA_024230095.1 Gammaproteobacteria bacterium
ATTAGTTATACTGGCAATGGCGATTATGCGGATAGCATTAGCAAAGTACTACTTATTGACAACAGCAAACAGCGTCGTCGGGACCTACAAAAACTGATCAATAACAACGTCAAATTTGAATCCAGACGGCGCCAAGATATAGACCTCATTGTGTTATTAGGCATGCCCAAAGATGTGCGCCAACTAATGCCCACGCTGGCTTTTCACCGTGCTGCAGAAGTGGCAGTGTTTGCTACCCATCATGCTTACCAAGGCCCAACAAAAACGACTCGTGATCGCGATCTAAACAAAATGTATATCAGTGATATTCCCTGGATGCTAGAGCCGGATAAAGTCACTCACCAAGTGCAAGCCACGTGGCCTGACCGCCAACGTTATAGCCGATTGTTTGCTCTGGGTGCCGATGCTTATCGACTTTACCCTCGCTTACAGCAAATGCAGGCATTTGATGCCACTCGTGTGCGCGGCACAACTGGGCTGCTCAAATTAGACGCTAATAACAGAATCACCGCCAACCTATCTTGGGCACGTTTTAGAAACGGCCAACCTGTAGTGCGCAAAGGCGCCCATGAGCTACAGTAAGTCCATCGGAGACTGGGCAGAAAAACTGGCCGGCCAACACATACAACAAGCTGGCTGGCATATTGTGGCCCGCAATTTTCATTGCCGAGGTGGCGAACTCGATATTATTGCCAGGCAAGACAACATCATCAGTTTTATTGAGGTCAAATTCCGCCGCAGCCAGGCCATGGGGGGCGCCATAAATAGTATCACCTTTCAAAAGCAACAACGCCTTGGCCACGCGGCCCAAAGATTTATGCAGAACCACCCCCAATACTACCGTTTGCATGGCCGCTTTGACCTTATCTGTGTTTACGGTAGGCCCAAAGGCCAAGTTGAGCTACAATGGCTGACAAATATTTTTTCACTAAACGATTAAGACCACTATTATGGAATTGCAGGATCTGGCTATCGCCCATTTCCACGATCATTTAGGTGCCAGCGCCGAAGCGGCTGAAACACTCCCATCAGATGTTGCCATGGCGGCGGAACTATTGTTCGCTTGCTTGGTCAATGATGGCAAGATATTGATTTGTGGTGACGGTCATCATAGCGCCAATGCTTCTCACTTGTGCAACGCGCTAATGTCTCGCCATGGACAGGACCGCCCCCCACTACCCGCCATTCACATCGGCGCCAATAGTGGATTGTTGACGACGTTAATGCACCAGAACCCAAATCAGGAGCTACTTGCCCGCCAAATAACCACCTTGGGACAAGCTGGTGATATGTTGGTAGTATTAGCTGGCCCGCAAGACTCAAGTGCGGTCGTGCAAGCGGTGCAGGCAGCGCATGCTCAAGATATGCAAGCCATTGTCATTAGTAGCCAACAGATGCAGCAGATCGATGCGGTTTTGGCACCTGACGATCTGACTCTTAGAGTGCCTGGAGAACGCTTTGCTACCCTATTACAGCAGCAACTAATGGTAGTATTAATGCTCAGTGACTTAATTGATCATCTTTTATTTGGGAGTAACGAATAATGTTAAAGAAGTTAGTTAAACTATCTATGGCTGCCGTAGGATTTAGTCTATTGACTGCCTGCAGCCCAGCCAATTTAAATAACGAGCCTCTTGAGGTCAAAGAGGGTGTGCGCTCCCTCGGAACTACTTACAACGACCAACTGATAGAAAACATTTCTATCGACAGCATACGCCGCTCTTCTGATCTGTTAAGAGAAGCCCACTTTAACGTTGTGTCATACAACAGCATAGTCTTGTTGACGGGGCAAGTACCAAGCGAAGATACACGAATACTCGCTGGCGCCAAGGCACAGCTGGTGCCCAACGTTCGCAAGGTACACAATGCCCTAACCGTGGGCCCCGCCTCCAAAACTTTGGTGCGAGCCAACGACACATTAATTACCACGCAAGTAAAAGCCATGATGATTGGTGAAACACTATTTCCAACGACCCGGGTAAAGGTCTTCACTGAAAGCGGCGTCGTCTACTTAATGGGACTGGTTACCCAAGCAGAAGCCACCTGGGCAATTAATATCACCAGCCGGGCACGTGGCATCCAAAAAATTGTTAAGATATTTGAATATATTGATTAAGCAATTCCACTGCTAAGCAACGGCATGGCAGTCGTCGGCAGAAGCATCTTATTGGCACCGTGAATATGATGTAAACAGCAACAAAAAAGGGTTAGATGCTTCCATCTAACCCTTTTTTTATTTCACCACTTTCAGTGCCGGGCGGCCTTCAGGCTTAGCTTCCGGTGGGGGCGCTTCTGGATCAGGTATACCTGGCTCAAAACCAAATCCCATGCCCTGCCCTGACCCTTTGGCATAAATGGCTTTTACCGCTATAGTCGGCACATAGACCTGCATGGGAACACCGCCAAAGCGGGCACTAAAACTGACTGCCTCATCGGCCAAATCTAAGGCCTGTACGGCAGACGTCCCTATATTCAAAATGATTTGACCATCTGAAATAAATTGCTCTGGCACCATCACATCTTTGATAGTGGCATCAACTACCAAATAGGGCACGTCGTCATTGTCCAAAATCCACTCATACAGGGCCCGAATTAAATACGGACGACTAGGTGTAATGGACATAAATGCATTTCCTACAAGCGTATTTCACGTTCAGTTTCAGATAAGCTATCTTGGAAGCCCTCGCGTGCAAACAAACGCTCCATGTACTCCAACATAGGGGCTGCTTGCTGTTCAGGAAGTTCAATGCCCAACTGAGGCAAACGCCATAGAATCGGCGCAATACAACAGTCAACCAAAGTAAACTCTTCACTCATGAAGAAATCTTTTTCCGCAAAAATTGGCGCCGTAGCAATCAAGCTATCGCTCAACTCTTGTTGGGCCGTCTCAATTTCAGCATCGTCTTCTGAACCTATGATCAGGTCCGCCAAACGGCACCAGTCACGCTCAATACGGTACATGTAGAGACGACTTTCAGCTCGGGCTACCGGATATACAGGCAACAAAGGCGGGTGCGGGAAGCGCTCATCAAGATATTCCATCATGACATTGGCTTCGTATAGCACCAGCTCACGATCCACCAAAGTTGGCAGACTGTTATAAGGATTCAAATCAGCCAGATCTTCTGGCTTGTGATCGGCGTCCACATCAATGATATCTACGGTGACACCCTTTTCTGCCAGCACGATACGTACACGATGGCTATAATGACTAGCTCCATCGGAGAAGAAGGTCATGGAAGATCGTTTAGCAACTACACCCATTGCGGTTTCACCTCAAAAAATTATCTATAAAACGGTTATCTTACAAATCAGCACGCGACCTAAACTCCAATAAGCTTAAAGGTCGCGTCAAAACTAGCGCCGCTCACTAAGTGGAATGAACCTCATCAGCTCACCCAACGCAATGTGCAAGCAAATTCAAAAGTAGCGCTTTGTCGTTATATACTCGCAATCTAAAATCACTACCAGCGCCCGCTATGGCAAGCGCTGTCACTATTAGTGAATGTCGCGCCAGTATTCCTTGTACAAGAAGTAGAACACCACGGTCATCAACAATAAGAACAAAATGACCTTAATACCCAACGACTTGCTCTGCTGCAAATAGGGCTTGGACATATAGGCCAAGAAGTTAGTCAAGTCATAAGCTGCTTGATCGAACTCGGCTTGGTCCATAGTACCCGTACCAGCGTCAACGGTTAGCATATCACAGTTCTGTACCGTCATAGGCTGACCCGTCAAGGTATCAATTACAATATCACCACTAGCATCCACCTTGGGTACCTGAGCACAAGCCTTGCGCTGAATACCTTGCACTTCAGCTAACACGTTAGGCATACCCACACTTGGGAAAACGACGTTATTCACACCATATGGGCGGCTATCATCGACATAGAAGCTACGCAGGTATGTGTAAACCCAGTCAGCTCCACGCAAGTTTACTTCGTTGGTCAAATCCGGCGGGGGGGCACCGAACCAAGCTTTTGCCTGCTCGGAGTCCATGGCGTTGGTCATCTGCTCACCCGCCTTCTGGTCTGAATGAATCAGGTGCTCGACCACCAAGTCAACCGGAATCTGCAAATCAGTAGCCGCACGCTCATAGCGCTGATACTGGGCAGAATGACAACCTAAGCAGTAGTTAACATACAACTGCATGCCGCGCTGCAAGGATTGCTGGTTAGTGGCATCCACCTTAATATGATCAAGATGCACGTTGCTACCACCAGCAGCTACAGCGAATACAGGCGCCAACAACATGGCGCCAATCATCAATAACTTTTTCATTAGTCTGTCACCCTCTCTGGTACAGGCTTGGTCGATTCCATACGCGTGTAGAATGGCATAAGGATAAAGTACGCAAAGTACAAAGCGGTACAGCACTGTGCCACCAAAGTGCGGCCAGGCGTCGCTGCCACTGTACCCAAATAGCCCAGAATAAAGAAACTAATTACAAAAATAGCCAGCCAGATGCGACTCAACCAACCTTTGTACCGCATGGATTTAACGGGGCTACGATCCAGCCATGGCACAACAAACAACACGGCAATGGCAGCGCCCATGGCAACCACACCCCAGAACTTGGCATCCATACCAAACAATGGGTAGGTGATGGCACGCAAGACAGAATAGTAGGGCGTGAAGTACCATACCGGAGCAATGTGCTCAGGCGTTTTCAGCGGATTAGCTGGCTCATAGTTGGGTTTCTCAATAAAGTAACCACCACCTTCTGGAAAGAAGAAGATAATTAAACAGAAGACGGTCAGGAAGATGCCTATGGCAACTAAATCCTTGATCACCAAGTATGGGAAGAAAGCAACGCCATCAACTGGCTTACCATTCTCATCCTTGTTCTTGTCGATTTCAATACCATCTGGGTTGCTAGAACCAACATCATGTAGGGCTAGGATGTGCAAAACAACCAGCGCCAAAATAACAATTGGCAAAGCAATGACATGCAGGGAGAAGAAGCGGTTTAGGGTAATACCCGAAATCAGGAAGTCACCACGAACCCAGGTCATCAAGTCATCACCGATAACGGGAATCGCACCAGCTAAAGACAAGATAACCTGCGCGCCCCAGTAGGACATCTGTCCCCAAGGAAGCAGGTAACCAAAGAAACCTTCAGCCATAAGTGCAAGGTAGATAGCCATGCCGAACAACCAAATCAATTCTCGTGGCTTCTGATAAGAACCATACATCAGGCCACGGAACATATGCAGATAAACCACAATGAAGAAGGCCGAGGCACCGGACGAGTGCATATAACGAATGATCCAGCCCATCTCCACATCGCGCATTATATACTCAACGGATGCAAACGCACCTTCTGCTGAAGGTTCGTAGGACATGGTTAGCCAGATGCCGGTTAAGATTTGGTTTACCAAAACCAACAGGGATAAGACACCAAATACGTACCAGAAGTTTGCGGGTGCGGCATAGTACTTGGACATATGCTCTTGCCACATCTGGGTCATAGGGAAACGGTCATCAATCCAACGTAGGACACCGCTTTCAGCCTTAGGGCGATTAGGATTACCGACAGCCATTATACATTGCCTCCGTCTTCACCAATCACAATCACGTTGTCATCAACGTAGAAGTGCGGTGGGATTTCCAAATTAGTTGGCGCTGGTTTGCTCTTGTATACACGACCAGACAAATCGAACGTGGAGCCATGGCATGGGCAATAGAAACCACCTTTCCAATCAGCACCTAGATCTGCCGCTGCAATTTCAGGACGGTATGTTGGTGAACATCCTAGGTGTGTGCAGATGCCAATCATTACCATGTATTCATCACGCAGGGAGCGTACTGAAGTAGCAGGCACATAGGCTGGTTGCTTGGACTTCGCTGATTCTGGATCAGCCATAGCCACATCCAAAGTAGCCAAGTTGGCCAAGGCTTCCGCCGTGCGACGTACGATCCACACCGGTTTGCCTCGCCATTCGACGATCATCTGGGCACCAGGTTCCAGTTTACTGATATCCGCCTTGACCGGTGCACCAGCGGCTTTAGCCTTGGCGCTCGGGTTCCAGGAGGCCACAAAAGGAACTGCCGCACCTACTGTCCCAGCAGCACCCACAACAGTGGATGCGCCTACCAGCAAGCGACGACGACCTTTGTTTACGCCATCATTACTCATTCAATTGATCTCCAGCAAGTGCAAACTGGTGGACACACCACCAATTAAAAAACTTGTTCTTTCGAACTGTTATAAAGGACCTAAAATCACCAGCGCATATGTTAAAGGAAAGCCTTAAAATAGACAAGGTAAATAGCCTTATGTTTCGTGCGACAAAAGGCTTATTAGTATGAAAGTGAGTATAATCACCTCTGCCGGTTTGACTAAACCCAAAACGCAAAAACCCAGCACAAAGGCTGGGTTTTGAAAATGTAATCCGTAAGCTTAACGCTTGGAGAACTGTGGCTTCTTACGTGCTTTGCGTAGGCCAACTTTCTTACGCTCTACTTCACGAGCATCACGGGTAACAAAACCAGCGGCACGCAGTGAAGGACGTAGCGTTTCATCATATTCCATCAGTGCACGGGTAATACCGTGACGGATAGCACCTGCTTGACCAAAACCACCACCGCCAGCAACGGTGATTTTTACATCAAACTTTTCGGTGTTTTCAGTCAGTTCAAGTGGCTGACGCACAATCATGCGCGCCGTTTCACGACCGAAGTAAACATCGATGGAACGATTATTGATAGAGATATTACCTGTACCTGGAGTCAGGAATACACGAGCAGTAGAGGTCTTGCGACGACCAGTACCATAGTATTGAGTAGCTGCCATGATAATCTCCTTACAAGGTCAGTTCTTGAGGCTGTTGTGCCTGATGTGGATGCTCATTACCAGCGTACACCTTCAACTTGGTGTACATGGCGCGGCCCAATGGACCCTTTGGCAGCATACCTTTAACAGCGAACTCAATAGTGCGCTCAGGAGCATGTTCAACCATCTGCTCAAAGGACATAGAACGCAGACCGCCTGGATAACCAGTGTGACGGTAATACATCTTGTCCTGGGCCTTTTTACCAGTCACGTGTACTTTTTCGGCGTTAACTACAACAATGTAGTCACCAGTATCCACATGAGGAGTGTATTCAGGCTTATGCTTGCCACGCAGACGGCGGGCGATTTCAGTTGCTAAACGACCCAAGGTGAGACCCTCAGCGTTCACAACATACCAGTCACGAGAGACGTCGGCTGGTTTAATACTTACGGTTTTCATATTGACAACCTTCACTTGGCGAATACAGGTCGGTAAACCCTATCGCACTTACCTATAATTATTGGTTACACGCCAACTGGATAAAGTTCAACCTGTAACTTGATGACGCAGAAAAACTGCGAGGGCGAATTATATAGGTTTTTTTGGGGGAATGAAAGGCTGCATAAGGTTTCTTTTTTAGTCTGGTATAGCACCAACTCACCTAGCCTCATGCCGCATCCGGCTTGGCTAAGGACGCACTATAGATGCGTCCACTAAAATCAGACCAGATGCCACTTGCCGCCTAACTCAATCCACCTGGCTTAACCGGAATATCATATTGGGGACGGTCAATATTTTCCTGATCTTCACGCAAACCATAACGCTCATCCAAAGTGCCGTGCTCAGAGTCAGGGGTTTTGGGAGCATAGTCCATGGGCGGCCGCACCATAACCTGCGGTTCCTGCTCTGCTACCACGCGCTGCTGACTGTAGCTATCCAGAGCCAACAAGTTTTCTACGGTTTCCGGGTCATCACACAACAATTTGGCACCCTTACTCAACTCAGCATGCACTTTACGATAGCTATCGGTCATCTCATTAACCACTGCTGCTGTGTCAGCAAAATGCAAAGCCACCTTTTCCTTGTACTCTGCCAGCTCTGACTGGGCTGCTGCCAACTGCTCCGTCAACTGATTTTGCATCTTCATGTCCGTGTTATTATTGCGCCCCACTACAAAACCAATTGCCAAACCCAGCAACAGAATTACCAACCAAAAAAACAAGTCGTTGCCAAACAAATCCACGTCAATCTCCTACCGACATTACGACACTTACATCCTGCACATAAACAAGATAATGATTACCTTATTGTAATGAAAAAAAACAATTAAACCAGCGCCTTCTGGGATATACCGCCTGCTTCATCATATTTTTTATTTATATCCATCATGGGATAGCAGGTAGATCATGAAAATCGTCGAAACTGGTGCTAAAATGCCACCTTACCAAGTTCGCCGCCTGACCTTTAGAGCCAAACCATGGAAACCCCACTTTCCCGCTATCAAGCCGACCAAAACTCAACAGAGTTTAGTCACGATCCCGCTCAGGAAAATGCCATCCAATATTTACAGCGTTTATTTGATGAACTAGTGGCACCAAAACCCAAGCAGTCTGGGTTACAACGATTATTTGGCCGCAGCCAAAAGCCAACGCCAACTAAGGGGCTCTATTTTTGGGGTGGTGTTGGCCGCGGCAAGACGTATCTCATGGATATTTTCTATGAGTGCTTACCTATGCCCACTAAACAGCGCACACATTTTCACCGCTTCATGCGTGATGTTCACACGCGCTTAAAAAGCTACAGCGGCAGCAAAAACCCACTCGACAAGGTGGCCAATGATCTGGCTACCCAAGCCCAAATTATCTGTTTTGACGAGTTCTTTGTTACCGACATTACCGACGCGATGATATTAGGCAGCCTGCTGGAGGCCCTTATGGCCCGCAACGTTGTGTTGGTGGCCACCTCCAACATTGAACCCGCCAAGTTATACGAAAATGGCTTGCAGCGGCAACGGTTTCTACCGGCTATTGCCCTGTTAGAACAACGCAACCATGTCATCAATGTAGATGGTGATACGGATTACCGCTTACGCAGCCTAGAGCAAGCAGAACTGTATCACTTTCCATTGGATGAGCAAGCGGATGTTAGCTTGGAACACAGCTTTAAGGCCCTCGCCCCGGTTGCCAATGAATGCCAATCTAACAGCAATCTAGAAATAAACAACCGTACCTTTCATTGTCGCCAACAGTGTGAAGATGTGATCTGGTTCGACTTTGACGAGCTGTGCGACAAACCACGCTCACAAAATGACTACCTAGAAATAGCCAGCGAATTCCACGCCATACTCCTAAGCAATGTGCCACAAATGAACCGCAATAGTGATGACCAAGGGCGACGTTTTGTCAATCTGGTTGACGTCTGCTACGACACTAACGTCAAACTGATCATGTCAGCACAAGTGGCCCTAGATGACATTTATACCGGTGGCAGCTTAGATTTTGTTTTCCAACGCACCCTCAGTAGACTGCAAGAAATGCAATCCCATGACTATCTCGCCCGAGGGCATATTGCCTCTTAGCCTGCCAGCTTAGGCTGGGCTATCAATGTCGACAAATTCACAATCCAGGCCAAATTCATCGCGCAAATGTTGTGCCAAAGCTATCACACCACCACGTTCGGTAGCATGATGCCCCGCAGCAAAATAATGGATACCATTTTCTCGAGCAATATGCACTGTAGCCTCTGAAATTTCTCCCGACACATAAGCATCCAACCCTAATTCAACAGCCTTGTCGATATAACCCTGAGCACCACCAGTACACCAACCGATACGCTGAATAGGCCGAGCATCGGGCGCCACATGCAATATGGAACGCCCTAAAGCGGCTTCCAACTGGTCGACGATCTGCTCACCTGACTGAGCACTAGGTAATTCACCCCAATAGCCAAGGCCGGTCGCGCCCTCGCCACTCAAATGGTCTACTATTGGCCAACCCAGCAACTTACCCAACTGGGCGTTGTTACCAAGTTCAGCATGACAGTCCAGTGGCAAGTGATAAGCCCAAAGATTAATATCGTTGCTCAATAGGCTCTTTATGCGACGCTGCTTCATGCCCACAATGACGCCTGGTTCACTGCGCCAGAAGTAGCCATGATGCACAATAATAGCCTGCGCACCCACTGATACTGCCCGGTCAATCAAGGCCTGGCTGGCGGTAACACCGAACACAACCTTATCAATCACTGCTGCACCTTCTATTTGCAACCCGTTGGGGCAATAATCCTTAAATAGGGGCACTTGAAGTAATTGCTGCAAATAATTATCTAGCTGTGATCGTGAAATTGTCATAGAAAACCCTGATTAAAATACTCATTGCTAATTTTATTGTCATAGAAGGTGGGATTTTTTGCCAAGCCCGTAACGAAAGTTTAAACTAATAGCCCGTTAACACCAACCTTCTGGCAAGTGCCATCTTCATGTCAAAAACCAGCAAACAAATTGCCCTGTTTATCCTTCTAGGAGTCACCACCGGACTAATCTTAGGTTGGACAAGCAACAGCAAAGTTCAGCTATGGATACAGGAGCTCACGTCACCCCTAAACAAGGGCCGCGCTGATGTGGCTCTAGGTTATGCTGACACTGTCGAAAAAGTGCTACCAGCGGTGGTGCGCATCTATCGGATCAGTTTTGATACGAGTGCCAATCCAGCATTATTGGATGACCCACATTACCAACAGTTTATCACGGGTGAACTGGTCGCAGAGCAAGGCACTGTCTATGGACTAGGCTCGGGCGTGATCATCAGCACTAGGGGGCACATTCTCACCAACCATCACGTCATTGCTGGCGCTGACCAATTGGAGGTCAAGCTTAATGATAACCGCAGCGCTATAGCCCAGATTATCGGTGTAGATCCAGAAACAGACTTAGCCCTATTAAAAATTGACCTACCAGACTTACAACCAGCACTGATTCCACAACAAGACAAGAGCCGCCCTGGTGATATTGTCTTGGCCATCGGCAACCCTCATGGACTGGGCACGTCTGTTTCTATGGGTATCATTAGTGCCTTGGGTCGCAACCAGCTAGGCCTCAATACCTTTGAAAACTTTATTCAAACTGACGCTCCTATCAATAGTGGCAACTCTGGTGGCCCTTTGATTAATACGTCAGGGCAGCTTATCGGTATCAATACCGCCCATTTTTATAATACGGGCACCAGTACCCGCAGCCAAGGCTTAGGGCTAGCCATTCCCATCAGCACAGCTAACCAAGTAGCCAACAGCCTACTTAAAGACGGCAAAGTGATTCGTGGCTGGCTAGGCATCACCATAGATCTTATCAGCCAACAAATGAGTGGCAGCTTGTTACAACATAGTGAACAGGAACAGATTCGTGTTTCTGGCGTTTATGTTGGTAGCCCTGCCCACAAGGCCGGCTTACAACAGGATGATATTATCACCGCTTTTGATGGCCGAAATATCACCAGCGCGCGTGCCGCAATGGACTACATAGCAGAGCTAACACCCGGCACATCGCTTAATATCACTTTTCAACGCCAAGGACAGGCACAGACTGTCGCTGTCATGCTTGGTGTAAGACCTTTAAGTCAATAGCATTATGTCCAATAACAAGCACACAGACACCCTCTTTGCCGCACCTTTGGAGCCAGCACCTTTTGAGTTCAATGCCCAGGTGGCGGACGTATTCG
>JAAERS010000217.1 GCA_024230095.1 Gammaproteobacteria bacterium
AGTGACCAGCCATTGTTTGGCAACGACCTATGGCGCGGTTGCTCGCTTATGGCCGATTCATTTTAGGTGCAAGTCTGCTGGGAGAAGACTAATCGATTCCCAAAAGCCTTTTCCTTTCGTTCGCCCAGGTTTGGATCAGATTATCCACCGCTAAACACATAAAGGATACAAATATGCCTAAGGTCAGCCCGATACCGGCGCCACCCTTTTTTGACAAAGCGCCCATAATAATTTGACCTAAATCTATCGTCCCAATCAGTGCGCCGAGTATGACCATGAACAATGCGAATATGACGGTTTGGTTTATCCCTAACATTATGTGGGGGAGCGCAAGTGGTAGCTCGATATTGGTCCATCTCTGTAATCGTGATACTCCGGACATTGTCCCTGCTTCATGTAATGACAACGGAACACTATTAAGGCCTTCTACGGTATACCGGGTCGCGGGGATCACTGCATAAACAATTGCCGCTATCATGACGGATGTATCCGTGATTCCAAAGAGCAGGATCACCGGAAT
>JAAERS010000218.1 GCA_024230095.1 Gammaproteobacteria bacterium
GGTTCCATGAAACCAAGATACAAGGTGGAATCCATATCTTGAAAACGCACCTCCGTGACGGCGGCAGTGACATCTAGCTCACCACTAAAGTCATCATCAAAGCTGTCCAGTTCATCCGCATCCAATAGGCCCACATCAATATCACCCAGGTCCTCAACGATGGGCATGGCACCAAAATCCGTGGTAACCATTACCGCACCAAAGCGATAATCTTTGGAGAACAAAAATAGGGGGAGGTTGTTTTGTTGCTTGGCGGTTATCTTGAGGGCCTGACGCTGCTCGGGGTTCATGTTGAAGCTTTGAACCAAACGCGGCGAAGCCAAAGAATCTGCTTCATTAACCTGAATACGAATATTGGTTAACGACTGCACACGCTTGATGTGTGACAGATAATCAACCTGTTGTGGTGATATTCCTAGGTTGGTAAGATCTTCGGCACTTAGGTCCTGCCAATTTTCTAGGCGTTCGGTAAACTCATCCACCAAACGCAGGGACTCATTGGAAAAAACATCACCATCTTTGGCTTCATAGACAATATAAAGGCCATCGTCGCTACCAAACTGACTGCGAAATTCGTCCAAGGACAAGAGTACGGGGTCATCTTCCTGAAACCAGGCATCCATGGTGACATCCATGGCAAATCGGCTTAGCCCCATGGCCATAAAAATGCTCAAAACCATAGCCACCAGCAGCACCCACCATCGGTAGGGTCGCAAATTATTTGGCAACCTTGAGAAATAAACGCTAAGCGATGTTAATACAGTTTCCATACTGTTCTCTCAATATTGTATCTTTCTGTTTCGCTGACGACTTTTCTTGGCCACACTATAGGTCAAGTTACTCCGCCCTTCATTGATTCAACTCAACCCCCCTAAAGGCCAGGTAAATAAGCCACCAACTGTCTCAAGCTACTACTAACTTCACCCGCAAGCCACATAGTAGAGCCTATTACCCTCTGGCTAGTTGATCCCCAAACGCCTAGCCAACTCGGGTGCGGGCAAGTAGCCTGGCCACAATTCCCCAGTATCTAAGACAATAGCGGGGGTGCCAGCTAGACCTAATTGTTGACTCAAGGCGTAGTGATCTGCCACCGGGTTATCACAAGATGTCGGCGAAGCTAGAGGGGGTAACTTGTCATGTGAACGTTGTTTGGCTTCGGTAAAAAACTCATTAGGATCATCAGCACACCACGCATCAGCCATAACTTGATGGGAGGGAGATCCAAGGCCAGCACGAGGAAATGCCAAATAACGCACTTCAATACCGAGGGCGTTGATCTGCCCCATTTCAGCATGGAGCTTCTGGCAATAATAACAATCAACATCAGTGAAAATGGTAATACTGGCTTGCGTCTGACCTAGCGCTGGAAACACCCAAGCGTCTTGTGCCGCTTCACTTTTAAGGGCATCTACTCGTGCACTTTGCTGGGCAATTTCAGTTAAATTAACCAGCCCTTCCCCAGCCCGGTTCTGATACATAACACCCGTAAAAAAGTGCTCCCCATCGGCGCTCATATAGAGGGTATCGCCCGTATTGATAGCTACCTTGTACATACCAAACATCGGTGTTTCCTCTATGGACACAACCTTCATACTGGGACTAATGCGCTCAATGCTAGCATGCAGATCAGCATAACTCTCCGCTTTCACTACAAGAGCAAAAATAGACAGAGTGAAAAAACTCAATAAACGCGTAATAAACATAAATTAACCCCGAGGATGATGTTGATGATGAAGTTCTTGTAAACGATGGTTAGCAACGTGAGTATATATCTGTGTGGTGGATAAATCACTGTGCCCAAGCAACATTTGTATGACCCGTAAATCTGCGCCATGGTTCAATAGGTGGGTAGCAAAGGCATGGCGCAAAACGTGGGGCGATAGTGGCTTGTTTATGCCCGCCGTTTTGGCATGCAATTTAATCCGGTACCAGAATGTTTGACGTGTCATTTTATTGCCCCTTTGGCTCGGAAACAGCACGCCTTTTTCCCCGGCACCCAATAATTCAAGCCGTGCACTTTTCAGATAACGCTCTAACCAATCCTGAGCCGCCATACCCATGGGCACTAAACGCTCTTTGGCACCTTTACCTAGCACCTGCACCAAACCCAAGCTGGGTTTTACCTGACTGGTTTCCAAGCCGACTAGCTCACTTACACGTAAACCACTAGCATAAAGTAACTCCAACATGGCGCGATCACGCAGACCCAAGGGTGTGGCCGTATCTGGAGCCGCCAATAAGGCTTCAACATCGGATTCAGTCAAGGATTTAGGCAGAGGACGGCCGAGTTTGGGGGCCTGCACCAAACTTGTGGGGTCAACCGTTAGTTGATTTTCTCGCACCTGTAAGCGGTAATACCCCTTAAGGCACGACAAACTACGGGCCACACTACTAGGTTTAGCACCATCAATACTTAAATCGGCCAAGTAGCCCAGCACATCCATGTCCCTGGCTTGCATTAAACCCAGACCATGCTGATTTAACCACGCTGCAAATTTGGTAAGGTCGCGCCCATAACTTTCAAGCGTATTATCGCTTAACCCCTTTTCTAACCAAAGGCATTGTAAGTGGTCCTGAATGTCGGCTGCGAAGACTTTTTTCATGCTCAGATAATAACACGGACTTGCAACACTGACCCCTATTCGAGCAAGGAAATAGGGCCTTAATTTCAGGCAAAAAAAAGCCCCGCTAAAGCGAGGCTCTTTAACACTTAACCAGTTTACTTCAAGCTGGACTGTCCCATGTACTTAAAGAAATCGCTATCCGGTTCGATCAACATAATGTCACCGCCATTACCAAAGGTCTTACGGTAAGCATCGAGACTGCGATAGAAACTGTAGAACTCTGGGTCCTGACTAAAGGCTTGCGCATAGGTGGCAGCCGCTACGGCATCACCATCACCACGAATCAATTCAGCGTCGCGATAAGCATTCGCCATGATGACAGTACGCTGACGGTCAGCATCGGCACGAGTACCTTCAGCTTTTTCCTTACCTTCAGAGCGAAGCTCACGGGCTTCACGTTCACGCTCACTGCGCATACGATCATAAACAGAGGAACTCACATCTTGCGGCAAGTCGACACGTTTTACACGTACGTCCACTATCTCAATGCCCATATCCTCAACCACCACTGAGTTCAGCTCTTCACGTAACTCATTCATCAATTCGTCACGCTGGCCAGACACTACTTCGGTCAGGGTGCGCTCACCAAACTGGTTACGCAGCCCAGTATCAACACGAGAAGCCAGTAATTTGGCCGCGGTATTTTCAATACCAGAGGTAGCTGTATAGTAATCGGCTACATTCTTGATACGCCACTTTACAAAGGAGTCGACAATCAAGCCCTTCTTTTCCAGAGTCATATAACGCTGAGGACGGGCATCCAAAGTCAACACACGAGCATCAAACTTACGCACGGTATTTACAAAAGGAATTTTGAAGTGCAAACCAGGCTCAATATCAAATTGTACGACTTCACCGAAACGCAACATAATGGCACGTTCCGTTTCTTTCACCACAAAGATGGAAGAAGACGCAATTAGCAGAGCAATAAATAAGCCAATCAGGCTAACTAAAGTACGAGATGTCATATTAACGAGACTCCCTTGTGCTATTGCGAGTAGAGGCGCGTGAATTCAATTCCTGTATCACTTGGTTGGCAAGCTGATCCATGTCAGCACTGCTTGCCGAACTACCATAGGTGGTAGTGCGCTTGCTGCTACTCATAATCTGATCCAGCGGCAATACCATCATGTTATTACCACCTTCAACGTCCACCAATACCTTGGCGCTATTAGACAAAACATCTTCCATCGCAACCAGATACAAGCGCTCGCGGGTCACTTCGGGTGCCTTTTGGTATTCAGTCAACAGTTTGGTAAAGCGCGTTGCTTCACCTTCTGCGCGAGCCACCACCTCTTCACGGTAGGCGCTGGCTTCTTCCATCATACGTTGAGCCTGACCACGTGCCTCTGGCACAATGCCATTAGCATAAGCTTCTGCTTCGTTCATCACACGCTGCTCATCTTCACGCGCCTTGATGACATCATCAAAGGCATCCTGAACTTGTGAAGGTGCTGTGGTATTTTCGATGTTCACCTTGCTCACTTCCAGTCCGTTGCGGTAACTATCCAAATAGCCTTGCAAGCGAACCTGAACGTCTTCAGCCAAGACGGCACGACCCTCGGTCAAAACATCATCCATGGTAGAACTACCTACCACATGACGCAGAGCCGACTCAGTGGCTTGGGCCAAGCTATTTTCCGGTGCACGCACTTCTAGCAAGAAATCTTTTGGATTGGAAACAACATACTGCACTGACAAACCCACCTCAACGATATTCTCATCTTTGGTCAGCATCAATGCCACGTGCTCGTGATTTCGTACCGCGGTAACATTCACCTTGGTGACATCATCAATCAATGGTGGATTCCATTGCAAGCCGGGTTGTACCGTTTCCAGGTAGCTACCCAAGCGCAATACGACGGCACGCTCTTGCTGATCTACTGTATAGAAACCCATGCCGCCCCAAATAACAGCGACCACAACAGCCATTACACCGATTAGCTTGCCACTGGGTGCTGGCGTTGGGGGCTCCTGGCCACCATTAGTGCCACTACCACCGCGTTTGCCACCAAACAGGCCATTAAACTTTTCTACCAGCTTACCCAGCGCTTCGTCCAAATCAGGCGGTCCCTGATTAGAGCCGCCTGAGCCACGATTTCCCCAAGGATCTTGATCCTTGCCGTTATTACCCGGTTCATTCCAGGCCATAGTCGTCTCCTTTTAGAGGCTAACAATTTAAAATTTTTGCCTAATTATTATTTAAATCCTAGTCCCAGGGTTGTTTGGGTTTACCCACAAACGGTTCTGGGTCTATGCTCAGTCTACTAAGCATTTGTAATAATTCTTTTTTTGCAAGGCGCACATCCAATAACATATTGCCCTTGTCGTCTACCTTTTCTTGGACTACCGCATTACCCGCGTACAATTGGGCCCGCATTTGGCCTTGCTTGGGCGCCAAGCATAGCTGATCAACGAACATTTCGTCACCCAGCAATTCCTGAATGGCCTGCAACAACAGGTCGCTACCCTCTCCGGTAAGCGCCGATAGCCAAACTCGCTGAGGCTTACCATGCTCGTCATAATCAATCCGCGGGGATGCATCTTGCAACCGGTCTATTTTGTTGTAAACCAGTAGCGTTGGCAAATCCATGGCGTCAATTTCATGTAATACGTCATTCACTTCGCCAATATTTTCATCACGCATTTCATCGCTGGCATCTACCACGTGCAATAATAAACTGGCTTCGGCCGTTTCTTGCAAGGTTGCGCGGAAAGCATCGACAAGTTTGTGCGGTAAATGACGAATAAAACCAACCGTATCCACCAATATAGTGGGGCCAACATCTGCTATTTCAAGACGTCGAAATGTTGGATCCAAGGTGGCAAATAACTGGTCGGCTGCATACACATCAGCAATAGTAATACGATTAAACAAACTCGATTTACCCGCATTGGTATAACCCACCAATGACAAGGTTGGTACTTCAGCACGACGTCGCGCCCGACGCCCTTGTTCGCGTTGTTTACGCACCTTGTCCAAGCGTTTCAGCAAGGAGGTAATGCGAGCACGCAACAAACGACGGTCAGTTTCCAACTGCGTTTCACCAGGGCCGCGCAGTCCTATACCACCCTTTTGACGCTCTAAGTGAGTCCAACCACGAACTAAGCGAGTGGACATGTGTTCAAGCTGCGCCAACTCTACCTGCAGCTTACCCTCATGGGTACGCGCACGCTGAGCGAAAATATCCAATATCAACCCCGTACGATCCAGAACACGGCACTGAAACTCTTGTTCCAAATTGCGCTCTTGGCCTGGGCTTAAGGCATGATTAAAAATAACAATTTCAGCCTCATGCTCTTTTACGGCCAACCTAATCTCTTCGACCTTGCCTGAGCCAATGTAGGTTTTAGGATGCGGATGAGCTCGCGCGCCACCTATCATGGTGATCGGATCGGCACCTGCCGACATCACCAATTCTTTTAATTCGTTTGCGTCTTCACGATCCCCCTCTTGGCCCATTTCCATGTGGACCAAAATGGCACGCTCGCCGCCTTCATAACGTTCAAAAAACAATACTAGAGCCTAAATGCAATCGAGCACCCTGAGGTGCTCGTAAAACACAACAAGTTTCTCATTATAGGGAATGCTTGCAGAAAATTCGGTACACTGGATTTATTAACCCAGTTCTTCTTCAGTTGGCACCTTCACTGGACGTGCTGGAACAACTGTAGAAATAGCGTGCTTGTAGACCATTTGAGACACTGTGTTTTTCAACAAAATCACGAACTGGTCAAACGACTCAATCTGCCCTTGAAGCTTGATACCGTTTACCAAGAAAATAGATACTGGTACACGTTCCTTGCGTAGCACATTCAGATAAGGGTCTTGTAGGGTTTGCCCTTTTGACATTGGTAACTCCTTTATATTTGGGTTTACCCCTCACGGGGTGCATGCAGCCTGCAAAATCCCGGCCACAACCGGACATAGCCATAAATAAACATCGGCTTAAAGCTATATGGGCATTCTATCTAATAATTGCAATACAGTGAATGCCAAATTAGCATCCAAACTGTCAAAATAGTGTAAATCCGACCAACTTCGCAGCCAAGTCAGTTGCCTTTTCGCCAATTGCCGTGTTGATACTACACCTTTGTGCACCATAATTTCATGATCAAACTCACCATCTAGGTGTTGCCACATTTGCCGATAGCCCACACAACGCATGGAAGGCATTGACAAATCTAGGTCGCCACGAGCTCGAAGGGCTTCGACTTCTTGCTGGAAGCCCTGCTCTAGCATAATCCGGAAACGCTGTTCTATACGTTGATGTAACACTGCCCGTTCAGGCGGCCACAAGCCAATAGAGGTGACATGATAAGGTAGTTCATAGGCTTCTTGTCGAGCCCAATGGCTAGTCAGAGTATCGCCCGTTAGTAGATACACTTCCAAAGCACGTAATATACGCTGACTATCGGTGTCGTGCAGGCGCCGCGCCGATTCTGGGTCAACTTCTGCCAGGCGCGTGTGCAGTGCTGCCACGCCATGATCCACCACATCAGCTTCTAACTGCTGACGCACCTGTGGATCGGACTCGGGCAAGTCTGCCAAGCCTTGCTGCAAGGCTTTGTAGTACATCATAGTACCCCCTGCCAACAATGGAATATTGCCACGGGCGGTAATACCTTCCATTAGCCGCAAGGCATCAGCGCAAAACTCGGCTACCGAGTATGCCTCTGAAGGATCGCGAATATCAATCAAATGGTGTGGCGCCAACGCTAGGGTTGACGCATCGGGTTTGGCACTACCAATATCCATACCTCGATAAATCAAAGCCGAATCTACGGATATGATTTCACAATTTTTACGTTGCACTAATTCTACCGCCAAGTCGGTTTTACCAGCAGCTGTTGGGCCCATTAAAAATATGGCTGGCGGCAATTGTCGGGAACACATTTTATTGTCCTCGCATAAATAGCTTGTCCAAGTCTGACAGACTTAACTGCGTCCAGGTAGGGCGCCCATGGTTACATTGGCCACTGCGTTCTGTGCGTTCCATATCACGCAACAATGCATTCATTTCAGGTATCGTTAAACGACGGTTTGCCCTTACCGCACCATGGCACGCCATGGTGGCCAGCAACTCGTTATGGGCGGCACGTATGCGATCACTACTGCCATAGGTCACCACATCGGCCAGCACATCACGCACCAACTGTTCAATATCAGCATGTTGAAGCACAGTCGGCACTTGGCGTACTATCAAATTCTCACTACCGGAACGATCAATAGCCAAACCCAATTCTGCAAAAGCGTCCTGACAGGTTTCCACATGATCGGCTTCGCGACTGCTAACAGCCATTGACAAGGGCACCAGCAGGGGCTGTGCTCGCACTCCTTGATCTTGGAGTGACTGCTTCATATTTTCATAAACGATGCGTTCATGAGCCGCATGCATGTCCACCAGCACCAGCCCTTGCGCATTTTCTGCGAGGATATAAATACCATGCAGCTGAGCCACAGCAAAACCCAAGGGTGGTACCACTACTTCCCCAGTATCCGGATTAACCTGCTCATTAGTCGATGACCCGGCATTAGTATGCAAATTAGCATAAACCTGACTTTGTTCCTGCATTTGCAAGGGACTAGAAGACGGTACCGACCGATAACTATCAAACATAGAGGCCACTGTGGAAGCCTCCTGATTGGGAGCCATTAGCAATTGGTTTTGTCCGGCAAACACCCCCACTCCTCGCTCCTGTTCGACCGGTGTCACCAACTCATCCAAACCACCACCGGTCGGAACTTCTGGCCGCAAATCAGCGAGTGCCTTATGCAGAGAGCGGAAAATAAAGTCATGTACCAAACGGCCGTCACGAAAACGCACCTCATGCTTGGTGGGATGCA
>JAAERS010000219.1 GCA_024230095.1 Gammaproteobacteria bacterium
CTTGTCCGAAGATCAGCTTGAACATATACATGATGCGTCTTTACGTATTTTGGAAGAGCTTGGCATAGAAGTGATGGGCCAACAAGCCATCGAACTTTTCCGTCAGGCTGGCGCAGACATTACTCCCGTAGACAAAAACGGCTCCATGGTCAAATTAGATCGCCATCTAGTCATGGATTTGGTGGCTAAGGCTCCCGGGCCATTTGACCTAACACCCCGCAATGCCGAAAACACAATACACTTGGGTGGTAACAGCATCAACTTTGGCCTGGTCTCTGGTACACCCAACGTTCACGATTGCATTAATGGCCGCCGTTTAGGCAACATGGTGGATTACGAAAAGCTGGTGAAGTTTGGCCAGTATTTCAATGTTATTAGTTTTTTTGGCAATCAGGCCACAGCACCCACAGACTTGCCCGCCAATAACCGGCACATGGATACCACCATGGCCAACCTAGTACTGTCCGACAAGCCTTTCTATGCGCAAGGCATTGGTGCCGGGCGGGTGCGAGACGCTATCAACCTGACGGCCATTGCCATGGGCAAAAGTGTTAAAGAACTTAGTGCAGGTGTTTCGGCCATCACCAACATCAATGTCAACTCGCCTCGCAAGCTAGACGATTCCATGGCTTATGGTGCTATGCAGATGGCCATGGCTGGCCAAGCCACTACGGTTACGCCCTTTACCCTTATGGGTGCCATGACACCAGCGACTATGGCCGGCGCCTTGTCTCAGCAAAACGCTGAAGCCTTATTGGGCGTTTGTTTAATTCAGCTTACTAAGTCAGGCGCACCCGTTGTCTATGGTGGTTTCACCTCCAACGTGGACATGAAGACAGGTTCTCCTGCGTTTGGCACACCGGAAAACGCCCTCGCTAATATTGCCGGTGGTCAGTTAGCAAGGCGCTACAACCTGCCCTACCGGACCAGCGCCTGCAACGCCGCCAACACCGTAGATGCCCAAGCCACCTACGAAACCCAAATGGCCCTTTGGGGTGCCACCATGGGTCACGGCAACGCTATCTACCATGCCGCGGGTTGGTTAGAAGGTGGCCTAGTGGCTTCTTTTGAGAAGATCATTGTCGACTGCGAAATGCTGCAACACATGTCACAGATGCTTCAGCCTATTCGCTTTACCAACGAAGAGATTGGCATAGATGCGATCGATGAAGTGGGTGCAGGCGGCCACTTCTTTGGTTGCGAACACACCATGCAGCGCTACCAAACCGCTTTTTATGCACCTTTTTTAAGTGACTGGCAAAACCACGAGAACTGGGTTCAAAATGGCAGCAAAGACACCACCCAGCGGGCTACAGAAATCTGGCAAAAGGTATTAGCTGACTTCGAGGCGCCAAACATGGATGCCAGCATAAA
>JAAERS010000220.1 GCA_024230095.1 Gammaproteobacteria bacterium
AGGCCCTGGCCCAAGCAGGCATTAACTTACAACGGCTAGTCATTGTGCAATGCGCTAACCCACAAGAGGCTTTATGGGCCGCTGAACAGAGCCTACTAAGTGGTTGCTGTGAATATGTTTTATTGTGGCACCGGCATATGCACACCAGCGCCGCCAAACGTTTACAGTGGGCGGCAAAAAACAACCAAACTTTGTTATTTTGGCTGCGTGAGGACAATACCCAACCCAGCGCTTTGCCAATTAGTGCCCGCTTACAACTCACCCCTTGTCCACAAGGCCTACAGATAACAGTCACCAAGCTGCAGGGCCAGTGGCCACCTGCAGAGCGTACTATCTGCCTTGCCAGCCACTGGCCTGAACTCCACAGCCAAAAGCCACCCGTAAACAACAATGTGGTATCCCTGAGGTAGCCTATGCACTGGCTTTATATCCACTTCCCCTGCCTGCAACTAGACAGCAGTCTCCAGCCACGTGATGCACAGGGGCCTTGTGTGCTGATCCGCCAAGGCCGGGTAGTACAAAATAACCAAGCCGCCCGTGAAAATGGCATTGCTATCGGCACAGGCTTGGCTCAAGCCGCCTTGTTATGCCATGACCTTACCATTGCTAATTATCAACTGCGTCAAGAGCAACAACTACTCAAGCAACTGGCCCACGAACTTTATCAGCTAAGTGCCACACTCTATCTCTATCCACCCCAGGGATTGTTATTCAAAACTCAGGACATGCGCCGCTTATATCGCGATATGGCCCATTATTGGCACAGCCTCCAGCAACCTCTACAAAGGCGCCATCTGAGCTACTTCTATGCCGCTGCCCATACCCCATTAGCAGCACAAATACTGGCCTTAGCCCACAAAAACCAGCTCTGCCAAAGTGCACAGGAGGCGACCCGTTTGTTGGACCAACTGCCCATTGATGAGGCTGGTTTTAGCCCCGTCTTGAATGAACAGCTGCAGCGTTTGGGTTTGCGCTTATTAGGCCAGGTGCAAGCCTTATCGCGACCCAAGTTGGGTAAAAAACTAGGTATCGAACTCGTACAACACTTACAGCATTTGTACCACGAGCAGCCAGTCGCGCTACCTGCCTATCGCCCTCAAGAATATTTTTCCCAACAGTTGCCACTACTTTATGAGGTGGAACATAGCCCTGGGCTGCGCTTTCCCTTATCCCGCCTACTACAAGCCATGGAAGCCTTTTTGCACAGCCGACAGTTACAGGTAGCAAGGGTCAAGCTGGGGCTCATATACCGAGAGCAAGACGCCACTTGGTTGCAGATAGGAAGCGCTGCCGGCGAATACCAAGCCAAGCTATGGCTGGACTTAATTATGTTGCGCCTAGAGCAATTAGAACTCAATGCGCCGGTCATTGGCTTGCATTTGAAAGGCCACCAGCAAGGCTCCCGAGAAGTCGTTAATCAGTCCTTATTTGATACTACGCCAACGAGTCAACTCAACCCTGGGCAACTACTTGGCCGCTTACAAAACAAGCTCGGCAATCACTGCATTCAACATCTAGGCCTGTGCGACGATTACCGTCCAGAACACAGTACCTACAACCAACAATGGCAGCACCTTGATAATAGGCAACAAACTCAAAAGCACCCTACTAGTGCTTTACGACCCAGCATTCTCTTACCCTTGCCACGCATGTTAGCGGGCAAACCACGTTATGGCTGGCAGCAACTACAAGGCCCAGAGCGCATTCAAAGCGGTTGGTGGGATAACCAAGCCATATGCCGGGATTACTTCATTATGCGCAACCCCCAGGGGCAATTATGTTGGTTATTTCGCAACCACCAAGAAGAGTGGTTTATACACGGCTACTTTGCTTAAGTAGGTCCATCGGAAAACAGCATGCCATACAGCGAACTCTACTGCCTAAGCAATTTCAGCTTTTTACGCGCCGCCTCTCACCCAGAAGAACTGGTACGCAGGGCTTCACAGCTAGGTTATGAAGCTCTGGCCATAACCGATGAATGTTCCGTGGCTGGCGTGGTGCGCGCCTACCAGGCAATACGCCAAGAACAATTGCCACTAAAACTCATCATCGGCAGTGAGTTTCGCTTACAACAACAAGAGCTGGTGGTTATTGCGCCAACACGGACAGCTTACGCGCAACTGTGTCAGCTTATCACCACAACCCGGCGCCGTGCACCCAAAGGGCAATATCAGGTTGAGTTAGAGGATTTTATCCACCTCGATCAATGCCTATTTATTTGGCTACCGCACCCAACCAATCCTAGCCCTCTGTTAGCCAAAACCTTACTGCACCATCAAACCCGCCTATGGCTGGGTTGCCATCGCCGCCTAAGCACCCTAGACCAACAAAAGCAAAGCTACTGCCAACAGCTAGCCCATGCATATGACCTGCCAATTTGTGCCGTTGGTCAGGTTTATATGCACCACCCTAAGCGCCAGATGTTACACGATACGCTCACGGCTATTGCTCAGGGCAAACCTGTGCAAGCTTGCGGTTACACCTTGCAGAGTAACCGTGAACATAGCTTGCGCCCACTAGGCAAGATCGGCAAGCTATACCCTAAAGCATGGTTACAAGCCACGGAAGAGATCAGCCAACGTTGCCAGTTCAGCCTTATCGAACTCAGTTATGAGTACCCAGCCGAGTTGGTGCCCCAAGGTTTCACCGCGGCAAGCTATCTGCACGATCTGGTCAATAAAGGCAAACGTCTGCGTTTTCCCGGTGGTGTCCCAACAAGCATCAACCAGACCATAGAAAAAGAGCTAAAACTCATCCACGAGCAAGGTTATGCCCACTTTTTTCTCACTATTTATGATCTGGTTCAATTTGCCAAACGCCAACATATCCTTTATCAGGGTCGGGGCTCCGCCGCCAACTCCATTGTTTGTTATTGCTTAGAAATCACTGCCGTCGACCCACGCCAGATCAATGTTTTATTTGAGCGTTTTATCTCTAAAGAGCGGGCAGAACCACCGGATATTGATGTTGACTTTGAACACCAACGCCGCGAAGAAGTGATCCAATACATTTACCAAAAGTATGGCCGCCAACGGGCGGCCCTTGCCGCCACGGTGATCACCTATCGTTTTAAAAGCGCCGTGCGTGATGTCGGCAAAGCCTTAGGTTTGCCTTTGCCGCAACTTGAGCTGTTTATAAAAAATGTCGACCGCCGTGATCGCCAACAAAGTTGGGCCCAACAACTAAAACAGTTAGGATTGGATCATCACAGCCATTTGGGACAACGATTCTTGCAACTCATTGATGAGATCATCGGCTTTCCTCGGCACCTGTCCCAACATGTGGGTGGTTTTATTATCAGTGCCGGTCCCTTGGCTGAAATGGTGCCCACGGAAAATGCCGCCATGGCCGAACGCACTGTTATTCAATGGGACAAAGATGACTTGGAAAGCTTGGCGCTGCTCAAGGTAGACGTGCTGGCCTTAGGCATGCTCAGTGCAATTCGCCACGCCCTACAACTCATCAAACAACACCACAATCGGGATTTGCAGCTAGCGGATATTACCCGCATGGAAGATGACAGCAAGGTTTACAACATGTTACAAGCCGGCGATAGCCTAGGTGTGTTTCAAGTGGAGTCACGCGCACAAATGAACATGCTGCCACGCCTGCGCCCAGCCTGCTTTTATGATTTGGTAGTGCAAATTGCCATTGTGCGGCCCGGTCCTATTCAGGGTGATATGGTTCACCCCTATCTCAAACGCCGGGCAGGGAAAGAACCGGTAAGCTACCCATCTGAGGCCGTAAAAGAGGTATTAAAACGCACCCTAGGTGTGCCTATTTTTCAAGAGCAAGTCATTAAACTGGCCATGGTAGCAGCTGGCTTCAGCGGCGGTGAAGCCGATCAGCTCAGGCGCGCCATGGCTAGCTGGAAACGTCACGGGCAGCTCAACAAGTTTCAAAAAAAGCTGGTTGACGGCATGGTCAGCCGCGGCTATCAGGTCACGTTTGCCGAACAGCTGTACCAACAAATTCTGGGTTTTGGTGAGTATGGTTTTCCCGAATCCCATGCCGCCAGTTTTGCCGTACTGGCTTATGTTTCTGCGTGGCTCAAGTACCACTATCCGGCCGCCTTTTATTGCGCCCTACTCAACAGCCAACCCATGGGCTTCTACAGTTCCTCCCAGTTAGTGCAGGATGCCCGCCGCCATGGGGTAAAAGTATTACCCGCCTGCATTAATGCCAGTCAGTGGCAACACACCATGGAAGATCTACCCAATAATACGGGCCTGGCGCTGCGTTTAGGGTTACGGCAAATAAGGGGCCTGCAAGCACAAACTATACAAGCCCTGCTGACCACTCGCCCACAACAAGGCTTTACACATATAAAACAATTACGCAGCAACCAATTACCGGGCAAACAACTGCAAGCCTTGGCCAGCGCCAATGCATTACAAACCATTAGTGGAAACCGCTATCAGGCGCGCTGGCAACTATTAGATCAAGACCAGACTACACCATTATTTGCTCGGCTGGACGATGCCAACGACATTTGCCTTACCGCTCCCGATGCCTTGGCCGAATTAACAGAGGACTATGCCAGCCTACGCCTAAGTCTGACCCAACACCCCATTGCCTTGCTGCGCCAAGCCGGCTATCTGCGCGGCACACGCACAGCCCACGACTTAGAAACCCTGAAACACCAAAGCCCCGTCACCATTGCCGGCCTAGTGACGGGCCGCCAACGCCCAGGCACCGCCTCGGGTGTCACCTTTATTACTCTAGAAGACGAAACCGGTAATACCAATCTGGTAGTCTGGCAAGGCACAGCCAGAGCCCAGCGCCAAGCTTACTTACAAGCTCGCATTCTCAAGGTGAAAGGCATCTTGGAGAAAGACCCCGATAGCAATGTCATTCATGTTATTGCCGGACGCTTGATTGATTGTAGCCATTTAATGGCGCAGCTCAGCATTAGCTCACGAGATTTTCATTGATACTTAATTGCACACCAAAGAACTTGAAAGTAACCGTTGCCAGTGCACCAATGAGAAACTAAAAAACGGCTCTTTTGTGTGACATAGAGCGCTACTGACGCATCAACTTGATGACCAATATTTGTCCAAGGCCGGCTGGTAATAATCGATGTTCTTGTACCCCCTCAAGGCTGGCGGCAAACCATCAATAGCGGCCTGCAGGGACGGCAGCGCACCGTGTATTTGTGCCAAACTAGTCATATCAAACAGATACACACGTATGCCAAAGACAATGGCTTGCGTACCGGGTAGGCGGCGCAAGCTTTGTCGTTCCATGCGATAGAACAAGGGAGTATCGGCGGCTAGAGGTGCG
>JAAERS010000221.1 GCA_024230095.1 Gammaproteobacteria bacterium
CTCGGTAGCATAGAAAAATCGTGAACTATTTTACAATAATTTCAACTAGTTACCTTGTGGTGATTTGCTCCCTTCAGGATCCACCAGAGATAGGAAAGGCGAGCGGTTACCGGTTCGCCTTTTTTCATCAACACCAACCTAACTCGCGTATAAGGTAAAACCCATTGACTCAGTTCCGCCCCTGTATCGACCTCCATGACGGCCAAGTCAAGCAAATTGTTGGCGGCAGTCTCAACGATGAAGGCGCCAAAACTAACTTTGTCAGCGATCGTGATGCCACCTACTACGCCGACCTATATCAGCAGCACAAACTGGTGGGTGGTCACGTTATTTCTTTAGGTGGAGGCAATCAAGAACAAGCTATGGCAGTACTCGGCACATGGCCAGGAGGCATGCAATACGGTGGTGGTGTTAATGCTGACAATGCTTTGGCTTATATTGAAGCTGGCGCATCCCATGTCATTGTTACTTCTTGGTTATTTGAAAACGGCCAATTTAGCTGGACACGCTTGGCACAATTAAAAGAACGGGTCGGCAAGTCGCGGTTAATTCTTGACCTGAGCTGCCGTCAGCGCAACAACAGTTGGTTTATTGCCACCAACCGTTGGCAAACAATCACCAATACAGAAGTCAATCCCGATACCCTGCAGCGCCTTGCACAATACTGTGATGAGTTTCTCATTCACAGTGCCGATGTGGAGGGCTTACAAGCAGGCATCGACGCTCCACTGGTGAAACTGTTAGGTGAGCACTGCAACATTGCCGTCACTTATGCTGGCGGCGCTCGCTCCTTGGCCGACCTGCAACAGGTACATACCCTGTCCCAAGGCAAGGTAGATCTGACCATAGGCAGTGCGCTGGATATTTTTGGTGGTACGGGTATTACTCTGGAACAGTGCATAGAGTGGAATCAAGCTCACCCATAACCTCCACGAAACTGAATGTCATTCACCCTGGATGAGCAAACATCAACTTACTCCGCCTAATTACCGCTTATAATGAACACAATTCATTGAACAGGTAATTGACATGCTTTTTAACAAACTAGCACCTATCGCTCAAGTCCACTTGCAAGACGTCAACCAAAGCGTTCACTGCCCACTTTGCAAACAAGCTCTGGAAAACAACCTGCAACAAATTCAACCTTGTGAGCACCTAGCCTGCGTGTACAATCAAGACGAGGCCGATTTTGCCTTTTCTACCAAAGACTTTTCGCAGCGCTTGCAGGATCAGGCTGTTGATTTCAATGAGCTGGATGGCTATGTGTTGGCGCAACTAGGTTACAAAGACGATATATTGGCTTTGGAACAGACTCGCACGGGCACTTGGGAACGTCAATTTGTGGCCTATCATGTCAGTTAGTACGTGCTTCCCTTCGCGTTATCGCTGTCACTAAGCATTTTTTTCAATTACCTTTATTTTCTATCTTACCTTCACAGCACTTTGTACTATACAATGCAGGGTTTACGACTCAGCATCATCATGTTCGATGGTGTGGACAAATATAAGATTGAGGGTAACCCTTATGACCGCCTTTGGCACGGTTTTCACCGATGAAATGACGATCAGTTGGTACGACGGCACGGCATGGGATGCACATAAGTTCGTGCCTAGTCATAGTCTGAACATTCATCCAGCAGCTCACGTTTTGCATTATTCGAGCACTTGCTTTGAAGGTCTCAAAGCCTTTCGTCACCCTGACGGTAGTATCAAACTATTCCGCATGGATCAAAATATTGAGCGGTTCGCTCAGAGTTCTAGTATCTTGCATTTACCGGCAATTGATATCACTCACACCCGACAAATGATCATTGATGCCGTAACCAAATACGCTGATCAGGTTCCTGAACCTCCTGGCTCCTTGTACGTTCGCCCAACTCATATGGGCACCGAACCCGCCGTTGGCAAAGCCGCAGCGCCTTCGAACACCTCAGTGCAATACATTTTGCTGTCACCCGTAGGCGACTACTTTTCAGGCGGTGGCGAGGTCGCCCTGAGGGTATTATTGGATGCAGAAGGAATGCGCTGTGCACCACATATGGGAATGGTTAAAAGTGGTGGCAATTACGCCAGTGCCCTTGATCCCATCATGCGCGCCAAAGCCGAGCTAAATGCAGCACAAGTGTTATTTTGCCCGGATGGCGACGTCCAAGAAACGGGGGCCGCTAACTTTATCCTTATCGATGGTAACGAAGTTATCACCAAGGCCTTAGATGAAACCTTCCTGCACGGTGTTACCCGTGATTCAATTCTGACCTTGGCAAAAGACCGAGGTATGAATGTACAGGAACGCAATCTTAGCGTCGATGAACTACTTGAGCGGGCGGCCAAACCAGGTTGCGAAGCCGCACTATCCGGCACCGCTGCGGTACTGACTTCAGTGGGCACCCTGATTTACAAGGGCCAAGAGTATCAAGTGGGCAGCGGCCGACCAGGGCAAGTCACACAAGCTTTACGTAAGGCCCTCAATGATATTCAGTGGGGCTTAGCAGATGACAAACACAACTGGCTAACCAATATTTGAACTCATCGCTAACGACAACAACGCAATGGGCAATATTATTCATATTGCCCTACTTTCCTAGTATCAAGGGTCAGGACCACTCACATTGCAACAGCTAAACCGTCATTTTGGCGCTTAGACTAGCCCGTGAGGGCATATTCAACCTGTAAATAAGTTGCGATTCAAAGCATCATCGTCTTGTGACGGTGGCACAAGTTGCGATGACCATCTTATACCTAGTTTTGTTGGCAAAGGGCCGTAATCACCTCCGTTAGTTGTCTCATTACCTGTGGCTCACCGATGGTAATACGCAAACATTCGGCCAAGTCGTTGCGCATGGGACGCACTAGAAACCCCTGTTTGCGCAAACCCTTCTCTATATTTTGGGCTTGGGTGGCACTGGCTAATTTTAACAATACAAAGTTACCATGGCTCTGTGGCACATAAAAACCTAGGGCCTGCATAGCTTGACGAAACTGTTGAGCAATCTGCAAAGTCTGGGTAACCGTAGCCCGCATATATTCTTGATCTTGCAAGGCAGCCATGGCTGCATGCTGGCTTATGGATGAGAGGCGATTAGGGTTAAGTAACTTCAGCATTTGCTGGGCTATGGTCTCTGGGAAAAACCCCCATCCCACTCGCATGGAGGCCAAGCCATAAGCCTTTGACAGGGTCCGCAATACCACACAATTACCGGCCTCCACCAAATCAAACACCGGCTTTTGCCAAGCATCAGTAAATTCCCCATAAGCTTCATCAATCACCAGTAACACATCTTCGGGCAACGCCATACGCAGACGGCGGATTTCACTATTGGCTATGGCGGTACCGGTGGGATTGCCGGGGTTAACGGCCACCACCACCTTGGTATGATCGGTAACCTTAGCCAACATGGCATCCACATCCAAGGTATAGTCCGATTCACAAGCTTGTATATATCTCGCGCCTGTAATGGCCGTTGCCAGAGCGAAATAAGCATAGCCAAACTGGCTGCTCAATACCTCGTCGCCGGGGCCGACATAGGCTCGTAATAAGACCCCAATCAACTCCATGGAACCCGCCCCAAGCAGTACCGCATTGCCCGACAAATCATATATCTGACGTAAAACCATGGCCAATTCGCTACATTTGGGATCGGCGTACAAGCGCCCATCATGCTGGGCCGCACTGATTGCCGTCGCCACTTGAGGGCTGGGGTCACGTAAGCTTTCATTTTGAGCCAGCATAACCGGCTGAATACCAGGCGCTAAAGCCAAATCTGCCAATTGATAGGGCGCCAAGGAGGCAACATGAGCCTTAGGTGTGGGCATAAGTTTTCTCACGCAGGGGCACATCTTGAATGTACGAAGAAGAATACCCAAATTATGCGTGATTTGTGGCTCACTGACCAGTCATCAGAGTATTGCCTTGCCCTATAACAGCCAGTGATCAACCATCGGCCAGACCAGGACCATGCAAGGCCCATATTTTGTTTTTCTGCGTCAACTCGTGGTAATAACAACATTGACAGCCCTTAATGTTAATAAAGAAAACTGTTTTTTGCCTGCGATAGTCTTCATCGAAGTGGCTATCTGACTCCGATGAAACAGGTGACGCCACCGTTAGGAACGAGAATTTCACACGAAAATAGCAGTAAAACACTATCAAAATAATGTATCTGATAAGAAATAGTCTGATTCTTAATAGAATACTGCTTATATTAAAAACATTAAGCATATTTTGTTTAAAAAAACAACATACTTTAACTATATTTATATTGATATAAAGTCTCTCTAGGTTTATTATAAAGGTATGGATAATACATTAGTCATTAATATAGATTTTATTATAGATAATAATTTTTCGATGCTTGAGCTGTCGGGAATTATGGAGCCAATCAATCTGGCTTATGTTGAATTGAATAACGCACAAGTTCGCTTCAATATCTATTCTAATGATGGCCTGCCAAAAACTTCTAACTGTGGTACCACATTGCCTACTAAATTAATCGGTAGCGCCTCAATACCAAATCCAGATATTATATTTGTTTTATCAACTAGTCAGCCACCCAAAGGCACTAGTTGTATGGTAGTTCAACGAACTCGTAAATTAAAACAAAATGGGTGTACTATTGTCGGTGTCGGCGAAGGCATCCAATGGCTTTACGACAATGACCTCATTGATCAAAGCTTTATTAGTAGTGATATTATTGAAAAAGCGCCAAATGGCGCCGTCAATATTAAAAGAGGCACATTGTATTCCATGCGCAATAATACCGTGCTATGCGCTGGGGAAAGCGCGTGTCTTGATATGAGCTTGAAACTAATCAGCACACTGCATAGCAAAAAGGTCAGTATCAGCACCGCAGAAAGGCTGTCCTGCCCGATAATTCGCTCTTCCAAACATCACAAATACGAGACGCAAACCTATACGCATATTTGGCCAGACGAGCTTAAAGATGCATGCCAATTAATGAATAACAATCTCAAAGAGCCTTTAAGAATTACAGAAATTTGTGAACATTTGGGCATTACTCTCTACCATCTGCACCTGTTGTTCAAAAAATATATTGGCATACCCCCTAATAAATATTATTACGACCTTCGCATTATGCGCGTGCAGGCACTATTAAGTGAAACAGACTTATCAATCAGAGAGATTGCCCTAGAAACTGGCTATACCAATATAAGCACTTTATATAAGCGATTCAAGCAACGTTTCGGCACACCGCCTTGTCATTTCAAAAAGTCATCCGCATTTTAAAAAAAACCAGCTATAAATAAGCTGGTTAATAGCGTGACCAGGGAGCGGGCACTTTTCCATATTTTAAAAACATATATATAAAAACCAAATATATTAAAGTTCATATAACTTGTATATTAAAATCTATATAATTTGGCCTCTAATATGTTTCAAATTAAATTTATATAAAATAGAAACACCAATTTAAAATTGATGTTTCTATTTGAAAATTGCGACACTGAATATAATTAAAACTTAGCGTAAGCTTTACGCAATGTCACCATAGGATGATTACTAGACATCTGGAACTTCAATAACAGCTCTCTAGCAATCATATCTCGGTCCTGTTGATTATCAGGAAGTGTAATATTGTCTGGCACAGTAACCCAGCCATTAATATTACGATCAAACACGGCCGCACGCTCTTCTTCATAACCCATGTGCACATCTTCTAACCAGTTTAGGTCAGACCAACCCATAGTCTCCATATAGGACTGCAGGTAGGGCGTGATACGGTTCATATCAGGCACCAGGTTAACATCGTAGCGATAACCGATTGTTTGGCCTATCTCTTTTTCACGCTCGGAGTCTAGGCCATCGGAAGTGAGGTAGTGGTCAATATCTTGAGTCATTATGATCTACTCCTAAAAACGCGTCATTTCAGGACGCCCAACTGTGTGTTGAGTGCCTGCTAGTGGAACTTGAGCCAAAGCAGAAGCCTCCATGGTCAATGCCGCCAAGTCTTCTGGTTCCAACGAATGAATATTAGTCTTACCACAAGCTCGAGCCAACAACTGTGCTTCAATAGTCAGGGTATGCAAGAAGTTATATACCCGTTCGGCGGCTTCATCAGGGTTCAAACGCTTACGCAACTCAGGATCCTGAGTTGCTACACCCACTGGGCAACGGCCAGTATGACAGTGATAACAGGAACCAGCTTCTACACCGATTTCGTTCTCGAAGTCAGCTTCTGGAATATCACGATTACAGTTCATTGCCATCATTGCTGAGTGACCAATGGCAACAGCGTCAGCACCAAGTGCAATGGCCTTCGCCAAGTCGCCACCATTTCGGATACCACCGGCATAAACCAAACTGATTTCACCTGATTTGCCAACATCATCTAATGCTTGACGAGCCTGACGAATAGCCGCTATACCCGGCACCCCTGTTTCTTCTGTGGCTAGGTGTGGACCGGCACCAGTACTACCCTCCATGCCATCAATGTAAATAGAATCTGGGTCACACTTGGCAGCCATACGCACGTCGTCATACACGCGCGCAGCGCCCAGCTTTAACTGTATTGGAATCTCCCAATTAGTGGCTTCACGGATTTCCTTAATCTTCAGTGCCAAATCATCTGGACCCAACCAGTCAGGGTGGCGAGCGGGTGAACGCTGGTCAATACCTGCTGGCAGTGAACGCATTTCTGCCACCTGATCCGTTACCTTCTGACCCATCAAGTGACCACCTAAACCCACTTTACAACCTTGGCCGATAAAGAATTCACAAGCATCGGCTAGACGCAAGTGATGGGGGTTAAAGCCATAACGTGATTGGATACACTGGTAAAACCACTTCTCTGAGTAGCGACGCTCATCCGGAATCATCCCACCTTCACCAGAGCAGGTGGCCGTACCAGCCATGGTAGCCCCTCGCGCCAGGGCTGTTTTAGCCTCGTAAGACAAGGCTCCAAAACTCATGCCCGTAATATAAACCGGTATATCCAGCTCAAGTGGGCGTTTGGCACGTGGCCCAATGATGGTCTTTGTTAGACACTTTTCACGATAGCCTTCAATGACGAATCGCGTAAGCGTACCTGGCATAAATGTCAGGTCATCCCAAGACGGGATTTTTTTAAACAGAGACATGCCACGCATACGGTAGCGACCCAAGTCGGCTTTAACGTGTATATCGTTAATTACCTCGGGCGGAAAAATGAAACTCTTACCAATGATATCTTTATTTGTTTTAGACATGATAATAATCCTCTTGGTAGCCTCTATAGCACCAATTTCTTCTCAGTAGGTTCTAGGTTGTCGTAGTTCCACAACTGTTTGCCGGCGACAATTTTCTGCATGTTTTCCACACCATTTGGTGTTTTCATACCATACAAAGCAAGCTTGGCCGTTAACCACTGTATATCTAATTCTGTCATCTCTGCTGGAACAGCATCGACACCCAAACCCTCGATATCACCACCCACATAAATGGTGCCATCATACATAGAGTCACCTAAATTCATGCCAGCATCACCAAGGATAACCATGCGACCACGTTGCATCATAAAGCCTGAAAAAGCACCGGTTTTACCGCCAACAATGATGGTACCGCCTTTCTGGTCAATGCCCGTACGAGAACCTACGCTGCCTTTGCAAACTAGATCACCGCCACGAATGGCCGCACCAAATGTAGAACCTGCGTTCTTTTCTATGACTACAGTGCCAGCCATCATGTTTTCAGCACATGACCAGCCTACACGTCCACTAATGTTCACATTCGGACCATCAATCAAGCCACAACCGAAGTAACCGAGACTACCGTGTATATTGAGCTGCAAACGGCTCAAAATACCAACACACAGACCATGCATAGAGCCCGGGTTGTGAAGGTTGATGGTACCTACACCCTGCTCCATCAGTTCACGAATCTGAATATTGACATCTTTCACGTCCATATCGGCGGCATCCACATCCGCCGACTTATTGATGTCTACTTCTGGTAGCCATGCGTAGGTGAAATTTGCTGATTCTTCGGCATTGAAGAATACTTGCTGAGTTCTATCTGTTAACTGCTCCGAGTGCAGTCCCATTTCGTGAGACTGGTGGGATGAGCTTACCGTTGCCATACACGTACCTCGCCTTCATAAGGATCAAACGTATCAATTTCATGGGGGAAGATGCTGCGAATTGCCACTTCCTCAGACGCCATTGCAATAAAATCATCGCTTTCAAATAACACCATGGGTTTGGCGGCCATCACATCTTTAGCCATACCTAAGGCTTCCGATGTGGCTACCAGATAGGTAAACACGCCATCCAATTCTTCAATTGAGCGAGTCATGGCCTCTTCAAGTGTGTCACCCTTATTTATACGATTCGCAATATATACAGCGATCAACTCAGAGTCACAATTTGAGTTAAAGCGATTCCCTTGACGTTCTAATTCACGGCGACTGGTCCAATAGTTCGTCAACTGTCCGTTATGCACTACGGACACATCATTAAATGGATAAGCCCAATAGGGGTGAGCGGAACGAATATCCACATCCGATTCGGTTGCCATTCGTGTATGGCCGATAGCATGAGAACCACCAAAACCATTCAGTTTATATTGCTCTGAAACAACACCCGCATCGCCCAAGTCTTTGATCAATTCAAGACCATGCCCACAGGACATAACTTCAACACCTTCGATATCTTCCAGATAATCAATCAGTCTCTTTAGGTCGCCGCCATAGGACACTTCATAACGTAATGAATACTCAGTGGCATTTTCCTGAGCGTTAACTTTTGCACCCATTTCTTGCAACCGTGCATCAACGCCTGCGTGACGCTGTTTTATCAATGCATGAATGTCAAAACTATCTAGCGTATCCGCCTGTTCTGCCAAGTTGATTCGCATAATGTGGTCACCGCCAGGGGAACCATATAGCGCAAACCCGGTTGAATCTGGACCGCGATGCTTCAAAGCTTGAAGCATCGCTGTCATTTCCGAACCAATGTTTGCACTACCTGCCTTGTGTATGAGGCCTGCAATACCGCACATGGACACATCTCCTAATATTATTATTAATGCTATATAAATTTAAAAATGCTAAGCGCTGACGATACCGCCAACACCTAGCGTGGATTAGTTTTCACTAAAATTATGGCAAACAGTCAAGATAGGTATCCATATCCCAATCTGTTACCGTATGATTAAAGCGCTCCCATTCATCGTTTTTGTAATGGCTAAACACCTTGTACATTTCATCTGGCATAGACGATTTAATGACATCATCATTTTCCAACTCATTAAGAGCCTCACCCAAAGACATTGGCAACTTCTTCACGTCCTTACCTTGATCCATGGCTTCATAGATATTACGCTCTTCGGCTTCGCCTGGATCCAAATTATTGGCAATGCCATCATCAAAGGCTTGCAACAAGGCCGAGCCCATCAAATAGGGATTGACCATGGAATCAACGGAGCGATATTCAAAG